>NZ_KI273075.1:0-2254 GCF_000469565.1 Oribacterium sp. oral taxon 078 str. F0263
ATAAGCTTTTCACTTACGAACGTGTCGCACGGTTGTCGTTGCCGTAGCCCTCCAGCAGGTTGATGGCTCCCCAGATGCCGAGACCGGCACCCAGTGCAATGACGAGAGTCTGAAGAACGGTTACTGCGCTGTTGAAAAATGCCATAAATGTGTACCTCCTTATATGCTGCGCCCTTGTGGGCTGATGAATAGTAATTTTCCATCTGCATGTGCACCTGCAAATGGGCAAACATATAGCCATGTCTCCAATCCCAATCAGAAACCTGGCTATGTAAAGAGGGGGCAGCTCGCCGCCCCTTCTTATTCTGTTGCCAGCAGCGCACCCATGACATCTTCGTCACCGGAATAAACTTACTTGGCATGATCTGCGTCAATCACTTCGTACTTATCACCGGGCTTGAGCTTCAGCCGATGGTCAAGAAACGCCTCGATGCTGAACGTGTTTTTCTTATCAGCACCGGCAGTGAGCTTATAGTTCGGATGCTGGATCAGATCATATTTATCTGACTTGAACGGTCTGACACCGCGCAGCTGCAAAATGCACTTTCCTCCATCCAACACAGCCAGTTCATCCACCGAGGCCAAGTCATGCCCAACCTTCTGATAATTGGTGCCGTAAGATGGACTGTTGCCTCTCGTATCGGAAGTGTTGTGCAGATCAATCGTTTCTTTTCCCAGTGCCTGATTCAGCTCTTTCAGCGTAGTCGGCTCCGAACCTCCAAGGAAAATACGAGAATCCATATTGCCGATGATGGTATCGGCATTGTCCTTGTAGATAGCCTTCAACTGGCTCTGCGCCTGAAGCACCAGACATGCCGAGATTTCTCTTGATCGGATGGTGGCTACCAGCTTTTCCAGATTCGGAATCTGACCAATGTTCGCACACTCATCAATCAGGCAGCGCACATGCACCGGCAATCTTCCGCCGTAGACATCATCTGCTTTCTCGCACAGCAGGTTAAACAGCTGTGTGTAGATCATAGAAATTAGGAAATTAAAAGTTGGGTCTGTATCGCTCATAATGAGGAACAGAGCCGTTTTCTTATCTCCCACCGTATCCAGCGACACCTCATCGTACATAGTGATATCACGGACTTCCTCAATATCGAAGGGAGCCAGACGTGCGCCGCAGCTCACCAGAATCGACTTTAAGGTCTTGCCTGTTGCTACTTGTCAAGGACTTTTTAATCAAAATCATCTTTTTTTTCGTTCGATTTTCTCCTAAGCTCCCTCAGCATTATTCTTGTAAGTTTATCTTGCATTGTTTCAGTTGCATTTTCATTGAAATGGACAACAACCTCATAGGTGGTCTTTCCAATCTTTCTCTTTGTGCTAATGCCTTTTTTATCTGTATTTTTCAGTTCTTCCATAAATGCTCCTTTCCATTTTTTGGATTTTTGACAATAAAAAAGGAAGTATTGGCTATTTGCTTTTACTTCCTCTCTATAATTTTATTTAATTGTTTTACTTCGACAAATTCTAATTTATCTATCCCTACAAATAAGGAGTTGTTTATTTATGATACTCCTCTATTTTGAGTTTGTACTCCTCTAAAAGATGTCTTGAATAAATCTTTTCGTTTGTTGAGTCTCTAACTTCTTTCCATAGTATGGTAGCAACTTTTAACTTATTAGAATAATAGTCGCTAAATTCATCTGAGCAAAAGTCCTTTAGGAATTGATTCCATTGACAAACTGAATGATCATACTTAGCGTAGTTGGACTCACCATAATATACTTTCAGCATATCTTGAATGGTAAAAATTAAATCATTTTCAGCCTTCACTTTTCGCCAAGCTGTAGCCATATCTGCATTAAATTTAAATGGATCAACACCTGTTACAGACGAAAAATACTCTCGAAATTTTTGATTAAAGGAAAAATCACATTCAAGCAATGGTGTATTTAAGGTTATCTCTTCGGTTTGCTTTTTATTTACTTTCTTTACGGACTTTTCTACTCTATTTCCCTTAAAATATTGTTCTATAATATCGTTCAGCTCTTGTTTTGTACTTCTGTACTCTAATCCAAGATATTTGCAAATTTGTGAAAGCTCTTCTCGATACCAATAGTATCTGTTAAATTCTTCAAATGATTTTATATCTCTAAAATCAGGTCTGTTTTCTTTCATATACTCACCTCATAAACTTCTAATTTGTCAATTTCTCATTCTTTTCATTATATCACTTTTTCCATATTTTGTCAATTGGTCTTGTAATTCTGACGGCGTAAGTTTACTGTAGGATTTGATTGTG
>NZ_KI273076.1:0-32915 GCF_000469565.1 Oribacterium sp. oral taxon 078 str. F0263
CCCCGGCCCGGGGAGAGAAAGCTCTCTCCCCGGGCCGGGGCGGCGGACGTTTTCCGGTACAGCTCTCTATAGCGGGATCAGTGTTTTCCGGTGAAGCCCTCTATCCCGGGGTCCCGGGATCACTGGCTTTTCGGCGCCGCTTTCCTAGATCCATTGCTGGAGCAGAAGGAGGATCCAGAGATGAGCGGGGTAGAAGAGGTAGAAAAACCATTTGTCGAAGGCGCTGCTTCTCCCCTTTTCTCCATTATAGAGGAAGAAGAAGGGGATAACGAGCCAGGTCATCCAGTCGGAGTTCACGAAGAACATATCGAGCCCCTGGGAGAAAGCTTCGGTGGGTCCGCCGTATATGACGAAGAAGAGGAGGAAGCAGTAGGCGAGATAAAAGAGTGCCTGCTTTACCCTGCTCTCCCGGAAGAAATATGCGATGAGGACCAGGGGGAGGATCTGAAGTCCGCCCTCCAGATTGAGTGTCGATCCGAAGCCGAGCGGAATTCCCGCAAAGCTCAGACCCATTCCAAGGAGAAATAAGAGCCAGGCCGCGATCCGGAGGAAAAGAGCGCTTTCCTTTCGCTCCTCTGCGAGCGCGAAGAGCCAGATGATGCTGAAGGAGAGGGCGAGGGTCAGGAAGATATTGTCACTGATGCCTCTCTCATGGAAGAGAAAGAAGGAGAGCAGATTTCCCGCCTGCATGAGAAGCGCCGCGATCCAGAGCCTTTTGCAGTATTTTTCTCTCGATCTCGTGTGGAAGAATCCGTCCACCAAAAGCCAGGCAAAGAGCGGGGAGACAAAGCGGGTGATCAGGTGGATGATGCTGTTTAGATTAAAGCGAAGATAGGCATTGTCCAAGAGCATGAAAAAGAGCGCGAGATATTTTAACTGCGCCCGGTTCAGGCCTGCTTTTTTACTTTCCATGATTTCGTTTCCTCTTTCTTTCCTTCCTTGCTGCTTCCTGAGATTCATCCCCGCCGCTCCTGTTTTCCGCCGCCCGGGACGAAATCCTGCTTTCGCCCCATTCCTTCAAGCTGTCCCATGCCCAAAGAAGCAGTACATCGGAGCCTGAATATAAGGGCACACATTATCTTATTCTTATAAGGGGGCATGCATTGTCCATAAGGAGCTATGCATAAGGGGAGTTTACGGGACGGAGAATTTTGGCACGGGGATCATTATAATCAGGAAGAAGGGGAATGGGAACTTACGGTTTTCTGAAGGACGCCTGCCTTTCGGGAAACTGCGCTATACTTTCCGGAGAAGGGAGAGAAGAGATGAAACGAGACGCGCTTTATTATGAAAGGCCGCCCATAGGGGAATTCACGGCGGAGCTTTTGGAGCTTCGGGCATCGACGGAGCAGGAGAAGAGGCTTGTATCTCAAAGGCTCGGGAGAGAGCTCTCTTCCCTTTATACGGCGAGGCTCTTCCCGGAGGGCTTCTATCCGGAGGGGGGAGGGCAGAGTGCTGACCGGGGAAAGGTAGGCGAAGCGGAGCTTCTCTACGCCCTGGAGGAGAAGGGGGAGGTCCTTCATTATCTGGACCGGGAGCTTCCGCCGGGCACTTATCCCTGCCGCCTGGACCTTGATTTTCGGAGGAGAAATACGCAGTCCCACAGCGGAGAGCACATCGTCTCCGGCATCGTGCACAGGCGCTTTGGCTATCACAATGTGGGCTTTCACATGGGAAAAGACGGGCTTCTTACGATCGACTTCGACGGGAGGATCACGGAGGAGGAGCTCCGGGAGCTGGAGAAGCTTTCGAACCTCGCGGTCTGGGAGAATCACCCGGTGCGGATCCTCTACCCCGATCGGGAGGAGCTTTCCCGTCTCGACTACCGGAGCAAAAAGGAGCTCAGCGAGACGGTGCGGCTCGTGGAGATTGAGGGCGTGGATCTCTGCGCCTGCTGCGGGACCCAGGTGGAGAAAAGCGGGGAGATCGGGTTGATCCGTCTATACTCCGTCACATCGAGGAGGGAGGGCTGCCGCATTGAGATGAGAGCCGGGGAATCCGCTCTTTCGGATCTCATCCGAAAGGAGGAGGTCCTGAAGCGCTGCGCGGTCTCCCTCTCCGCAAAGCCTTTGGAGCTTGAGGATGCTCTTAAGAGAAAGCAAAAAGAGATTTTCCGAAAGGAGGGGAGGATCCGGGAGCAAAACGAGAGGTATTTCCGTATGCTCTCCGAGAGCCTTCGGAGAAAGCGGGGGGAGGGAGGCGGCTCCGGCTCTGTCCTCTGCCATTTTGAGAGGGGCTTTTCCGAGGCAGAGCTTCGGGAGCTTTGCAATGTCCTTTTGGAGAGCGCAGGGGAAGAATATGTCCTTCTCCTGGAAGAGAGGGAGGGGGCGACTTCTGAGAGGGAGGAGGCGCTTTCCGTCGGGGAGGAGGCTTCTTCCGAGCCGGAGAGAGAGTATTTCTACATCCTCGGGAGCCGGAAGGGGGACGCCCGCGCGATGCAGAAAATCCTGAGAGAGAGGCTTTCCCTCCGGGGAGGAGGGACGGCGGAGATGGTGCAGGGGAGCCTTCGATGCGATCCCTCCGAGCTCCTCTCGCTTTTTTCGTCTCTGGAGAATTTCTCTCTCCTTTAGAGAGACAGTGCTTTTTCGAGAAGCAGGGCCGAAGAGGGTCGAGTCCTCCGTTTCCTCATCGTCCATTATATGGAATTCCAGCAAGGATTAGTTCCCAGTCGAGGAGGGCCGAGGCCTCTGTCCCCTCATCGTCCTCAAAAAGGGGGCGCTGATGCATCCTGAGAGGAAGGAGAAGACGCCGCGGCTGAGCCGCTCATAAAGTCAGGAAAGGACTAAAGGACGCCGAATCCATAGAATACCCGCCGGGTTTCAGCCGGGCTGCTCTCCGGAGCGATCAGGGCTTCGGAAGGAGGCTGCAAAGCGAAAATCGGGGAAATATGCCGGGTGCTTTTGAAAATCAGTGTCCTTTGAGCTGCTTTGCCGCATTGAGGAGACGAAAGACCTGCTCCGCGGTATCGGCCAGATTCCGTTTGGCTGTCTTTGCTTCCATGCAGCGGCTGAGGGGCTCTGCCCGCCGGAGGATCGGAAAGAAGGCGTCGATCCCGTGAGCATTGCACTTGACGGCGTCCTCGGAGACCGAGCCGGAAAACGCGATGACGGGCTTTCCGTACTCCTTTGCGATCCCCGCGACGCCGATCGGCGCCTTCCCCATGATGGTCTGCGCATCCAGCCTCCCTTCTCCGGTGATCACGAGGTCTGCGTCTTTTATGAAGTCCGAGAGCCGGGTCTCCTTAAGGACGATGCGGACGCCGGATTCGAGGACCGCATTCGTATAGCTTAGAAATGCAAAGCCAAGCCCTCCCGCGGCGCCTGCGCCCGGTGCATCCGGATCCGCTGTTTCAAAAAAGGCTCTGCTCAGCTTCGCGTAGTGGGAGAGCCAGCGGTCCATCTCGGGGATCACAGCGGGATCTGCGCCCTTTTGCGGACCGAAGACCGCGCTGCACCCGTTTTCTCCGCAGAGAGGGTTTGTGACATCGCATGCGATGCGGAAGCGGCATTCTCTGAGCTCCGGGAGAGCCTTATCGATTCGGATCTCCGAGAGCCCCCTGAGGCCTTTTGCGCCGAAGGGGAGCGGCTTTCCCGAAGCGTCCAGAAACTCATAGCCCAGCGCCTGCAGCATTCCGATTCCGCCGTCGTTTGTCGCGGAGCCCCCGATCCCCACGATAAAGCGGCGGCAGCCTCTCTGCACGGCGTCCAGGATCATCTCCCCGACGCCGAAGCTTGTGGTATGGAGCGGATTTCTCTTCTCCTTTGGCACGAGCATGATGCCGGCCGCCTGCGAGATCTCGAGGATCGCCGTGTGAGATTCGGGAAGGATCCCGTATACAGCGAGGGTACTCTCTCCGAGCGGGCCTTTCACGGAGAGCTCCCGCAGTTTGCCTCCCATGCCGAGCGTCAGGGCCTCCACGGTGCCCTCTCCACCGTCTGCAAGAGGCCGAATTGCGACTTCGCACGAAGGATCTGCTCTAAGTATCCCCTCCCGGACGGCGGCCCCCGCCTCCAGGGAGGAGAGGGAGCCCTTCAGGGAGTCGATGGCAATGACAACTTTCATGGAAGCTCCTTTCTTTCCACTGTCTCATCCCATTTTATGATTGTCCATTTTATGATTGCCGGAGAGAAAAGACAAATGTAAAAATTCTGTCGGAGCGGACAGGCGAGGGGCTGAGCGCCGTTTCGGTAAGGAACTGGGCGCCCTTGCGGTATAGTGGGAGCCTTGCTATAATAGCCTCCAGGTGCCGGGACGGATTCCGCATGGCATTTTCTCTGCCATACTGTCCTAAGCTTACGGGACGCTGTCTTTTATAGAGGGAGGCGCGTCATAGAGTCTTTCATCCATTTTCGCGAAGGGAGCGTCTTGGATGGGAGACTTTTGACACTTGGGATCCGGAGAGCGGCAGGGAAGCGGAGCGGCTTTTGCGGCCTTAGCCGGAGGGCTTCGCGCGGCTTTCCCATCGGGATGCAAATTGCTGTTTGTGCCGGAGAATGCGGCGGCGCTTATATTCGGCGCCGGTATTCTTCCGGGATATTTCAGGATGCGGCCAAGGAGCGCAGGAGGGTACGGATGAAAAAGAGAACAGGCGGAGCGTTGCTTTTCTTTATGCTTCTTTTCTGCCTCTCGTTTTCCCTCACGGGAAGAGCGGAGAAAAGCTGGGTGCAGCAGGATGGGCACTGGTATTGCTATGAGGAAGAGAACGGGGTGAGGACGCCGGTGAGCGGCTGGGTCCTCAGCAATGGGAGATGGTATTACTGCGGGCAGGGAGAGATGCTAAGCGGCTGGATCATCTGGAAGGGAAACTGGTATTATCTGAATCAGGACGGAGGGATGGCGGAGAAGCAGTGGGTCGGAAACTTCTATGTCGATGAGAGCGGAGCAGCTCTTAAGGATACCACGGTGGACAATGAGCGCCTCTCCCACTACGGCTCAAAGATGAAGAACGGAAAGCCCATCGAGGAGATCAACGAGAAGACCGCCCGCTATATCGATATCTTGGCGGAGCATCCGGATGCAAAGATCGAATTCGGCGCCCCCGGACAGGTCGTTATGGAGACGAACCGGAGCTTCCCCTTTATTCTCTTTAAGGCGATGCGGCTCTATGACAGAGAGACAGGGACGCTTCTCTACGAGGGGGACGGCTGCTTCTATCGGAACGCGGTGCTTGAGAGAGTGACGGAAAAGGGAGTGGAGAAGAGGAATCCTCTCAGCTTTTTGGAGAATCCGTATCTGCAGGCGGAGCGAGTCTCCATGGATCCGGCCGGACTCATCAGCTATGTCAGGGGAGTGAAATCATGACCCTTCAGCAGCTCCGTCAGGTGCTCGCGGTCTCGGACTGCGGATCCATGAATGAGGCCGCGAAGCGCCTCTATATCACACAGCCCAGTCTGAGCGCGGCCATAAAGACGCTGGAGAAGGAGATCGGCATTGAGATCTTTATCCGCACAAACCGGGGCATCGTGACGACGCCGGAGGGGGAGGAGTTTCTGGGATATGCGAGACAGGTCTCCGAGCAGTACCAGCTCGTGGAGGATAAGTACCTGCACGGGGGCACGAGAAAGAAGAAATTTTCGGTTTCCATGCAGCACTATACCTTCGCGGTAGAGGCCTTCATACGGCTCGTAAAGCGCTATGAGGAGGGGAGCGAATACGAGTTCGCGGTCCATGAGACGAAGACGATCGAGGTCATTGAGAATGTGAAGAAGCAGATCAGTGAGCTCGGCATCCTCTATCGGAATGAATTTAATCAAAAGGTCATCGGGAAGATTCTCCGGGAGGCATCCCTCGAGTTCATTCCGCTTTTTGACTGCGATATCTATGTCTTTATGGCAAAGTCGAATCCCCTTGCGGAGAAGAAGAGGATACGGATGGAGGAGCTCGCGCCCTATCCCTGCTGCTCCTTTGATCAGGGGGAGAGGAACTCCTTTTACTTCTCGGAGGAGGTGCTCAGCACCTATGATTATAAGAAATACATCAAGGTCAATGACCGGGCGACAATCCTGAACCTCATGGTCGGTCTGAACGGCTACACGCTTTGCTCCGGCATCATCTGCCAGGAGCTGAACGGGCCCGGCTATACGGCGATCCGTCTGGACACTTCGGAGAAGATGCAGATCGGCTATATCAAAAAGAAAAGGATGCCGCTGAGTGAGCTCGGGCAGTGCTATGTGGAAGAGCTCAGCCGGTATTTGACGGCCCCCGCAGCGAAGCATTCCGGATAAGATGGTATCATTTCGGATAAGAGTATCATTCGGATAAGAGCGCATCATTCCGGATAAGAGCATATCATTTCGGATAAGAGCGCATCATTTCGGATAACGGCACATCATTCCGGATAACGGCACATCATTCCGGATAAGAGCGCATCATTCGGATAACGGCACATCATTTCGGATAATGGCGTATCATTCGGATAAAAGGAAGCGGCGCACGGGGACGGAGCGGCGGCCCTGTATCTGCGTTCCATTCCGCTCCCCGATCGGAATGGAACGGCATGGGGGATGGACAGCCTCTTTTTCCTGAAGGGGCGCTTCGTTTCCTAATCCCATCCGGGGAGGAGAGATTATGAGACAGGAATATCTTATTTTTGCGGCGCTGATTATACTTCTTCTCGCCGCCTTTTTCCTGTTCCGGCGCTTTCGAAAGCGGATCCGGAGCGGGCGCTATGCCCCGCCGAAGGGAAGGACGCTCCGCGTCAGCCTGGAATCCGGGGACTACGGGAGGATGGCGGAGATCCTGCTCCTGGGACTTGGGGGTGAGAGCAATGTCAGCTCCGCACAAGCGGGGGGGAGGCGTCTTAGGATAGGGATCCGGGACTATGACCGGGTCGATCAGGAAAAGCTTGAGAGCTCCGGCGTCATCGGAGTCCTCCGCCCCTCGAAAAACTCGGTGCAGATCATTGCAGGGGATGCCGCGGAGGAGCTCCTGGCCTCGCTTCTCTCCCTTCTCGAGAGGGAGAGAAAGAAGCGAAGGGAAGAGGGAGAGGAGAAGGGAGGCGGGAATGTCGAAAAGCTATGAGATGGACATGAGCAGGGGAGCGATTTTTCCAAAGCTCCTGGCCTTCAGCCTGCCCCTCATGCTTTCCGGGATACTGCAGCTTCTCTTCAACGCGGCGGATGTCATCGTGGTCGGAAGATTTGTGGGCTCCGATCAGATGGCGGCGGTGGGCTCCACGTCTTCCCTCATCAATCTCATAGTGAATTTCTTCGGGGGGCTTTCCGTCGGAGTCAGTGTGCTCGCGGCGCAGAACTATGCTGCGGGGCAGGGGAAGGAGCTTTCGAAGACGATCTCCACTGCCTTTATGACAGCGCTCCTCTCGGGGCTTTTATTGATCCTCATCGGGACGGCTCTCGCAAGGCCCTTGCTGGAGCTCATGGGCTCCCCCTCGAATGTCATCGAGTATTCGACGATCTATCTTAGGATCTATTTCCTCGGGATGCCGGCCCTTATGGTCTATGATTTTACAGCGGGGATCCTGCGGGCTGCGGGGGACACGAAGCGTCCCCTCTATTATCAGCTCGCCGCGGGCGCGGTCAATGTCGCTCTGAATCTCCTTTTTGTTCTGGTGCTCCGGATCGGGGTCGCGGGGGTCGCGATCTCGACCACCATCTCACAGATCATCTCGGCGTTCTGTCTCTTTCTCGTCCTGGTACGGGACAAGGGAAAGCTGCATCTCGATCTGAAGAGGCTCCGCATCTATCCGGACAAGCTCCGCTCCATCATCCGGGTGGGACTTCCGGCGGGACTGCAGGGCACGGTATTCAGCCTGTCCAATGTCGTGATCCAGAGCGCGATCAATTCCTTCGGCTCGGTCGCAATGGCGGGCGCGACCGCGAGTCAGAATATCGAGGGCTTTGTCTACATCGCCATGAACTCGATCTATCAGACAAATCTCTCCTTCACCAGTCAGAATATCGGCGCGGGAAAGTACAGCCGGATCAACCGGATTCTTCTGGACTGCCTTGGCGCAGTGACGCTGATCGGCCTGGTCCTTGGGGGATTGGTCAATCTTTTCGCTCCGCAGCTTCTGACCTTCTACACGACGGACCCCGAGGTGGCGCGCTTTGCCAGGGAGCGGCTTTTCCTCATCACGGCGCCCTATTTCCTCTGCGGCATAATGGACACGATTGTAGGATCTCTCCGGGGGATAGGCTACAGTCTGGAGCCGATGCTTGTGAGTCTGATCGGGGCATGCGGCAGCAGGATCCTTTTTATCATGACACTTTTTCAGCTTCCTTATTTTCACAGCCTGCACTGGCTCTATATCGGCTATCCCGTGAGCTGGGCTCTGACCTTTGCCTGCCATCTCGCAATCTTTATCCTTGTGAGAAGGAGGCTCCCGAAGACGGACACGCCGGAGGCGGCGCTGTCATAAGATAATATGCTCCCGCGATCGAAGGATCCTTTCGCGAAAGGCAGATATCGGCGCTGTTATATGGCCGGAGTGAGAGCCCGGCACAAAGCGGTGAGAAAGCGGCGGAAAGGGGGACAGCGGGGCCTTATGCCGGTGGCATAAAGCGGCGGGAGAGCGGCGGAAAGGGGCGGCGGGAGGAAGAGGGAACGGCGGGAAAACAGGGAATACTTACAGGAAAGAGAAAGGAATTCTATGGCACGAGATCTCACCTTACTGACGGATTTTTATGAGCTTACCATGATGCAGGGCTATTACCTTTGTCATAAGACGGAGGAAGAGGTTATCTTCGATATGTTCTATCGAAAGAACCCCATGGGGAACGGCTTTGCCATCTGCTGCGGCCTTGCCCAGCTCATAGAATACATCCGGAATCTGCATTTTAATGAGGATGATATCGATTATCTCCGCTCTCTTGGAGTCTTCGATGAAGGCTTCATCGACTACCTCCGGGGCTTTCACTTCACGGGCTCCATCTATGCGGTTCCGGAGGGGACCGTGGTCTTTCCCAGGGAACCGCTGGTCAAGGTTATCGCGCCGGTGATCCAGGCGCAGCTTGTGGAGACTGCGATCTTGAATATCATCAATCACCAGTCTCTGATCGCGACGAAGGCCTGCCGCGTCGTCTATGCGGCGAAGGGGGACAGTGTCATGGAGTTCGGCCTTCGGAGGGCCCAGGGGCCGGACGCCGGTCTCTACGGCGCGAGGGCCGCGATGATCGGGGGATGCAGCGGGAGCTCGAATGTCATGGCGGGAAGGGATTTCTCCGTCCCGGTTCTGGGGACCCACGCCCACTCCTGGGTCATGTCCTTTGATTCGGAGCTCGAGGCCTTTCTGGCCTATGCCCGCATCTATCCGGACAACTGCATCCTCCTCGTGGACACCTACGATACCTTAAAGAGCGGCATCCCGAATGCGATCCGGACCTTCGACAGGATGAGGGAGGAGGGGATTTCCCTCGGTCGCTACGGGATCCGCATGGATTCCGGAGATCTCGCCTATCTTTCCAAGAGGGCAAAGAGGATGCTGGATGAGGCGGGCTATACCAATGCCGTCATCTCCGCCTCGAATGATCTCAATGAAGATCTGATCAGCTCTTTGAAGATGCAGGGTGCGACCATCAATTCCTGGGGGGTCGGCACCAATCTCATCACCTCGGAGACACAGCCGAGCTTCGGAGGAGTCTATAAGCTCGCGGCGGTTCGCGGAGAGGATGGGAAATGGATTCCGAAGATCAAGCTCTCCGAGAACACGGAGAAGATCACGAACCCCGGGGACAAGCAGATCCACAGAATCTACGATAAGAAGAGCGGGAAGATCCTCTGCGATTATCTTACGCTCGCGGAGGAGCACCCGGATCCGGAGAGGGATCTCATGGTCTTTGATCCGCAGGATACCTGGAAGAAGACCTGCTTTCGAGGGGGGAGCTATCGGCTGAGGGAGCTTCTGATCCCGATTTTCCGGGAGGGAAAGCTCGTCTATGAGAGTCCCTCCGTCATGGAGATCCGGGAGATCTGCCGGAAAGAGCAGGAGACACTCTGGGATGAGAGCAGGAGGCTTCGGAATCCGCACGAGGTCTATGTCGATCTCTCCGACAAACTCTGGGAGTGCAGGAGGAGGCTTCTGACGGAGTACGGACAGGGCTGAATAGAGTACGGACAGGCTGATCGGAGGGCGGACCGGGGAGGCGGAGCAAGTTCGCGGAGAAGGAAGGCAGCCGCGGGGAATCCCCTGTGAAGGAAGAGAGCAAAGCGCAGGCTTTCGGAGAGAAGCCTCTTTGCGAAGGGATAGCGCAGAGCGCAGGGCTTTCCGCGAGAGGACTCGGTGGTCTCTTCTAGCGGATTCCGGAGGCGCCGCATCTTTTGCCCGGCTTGATTTATGGGGGATCCGTCGATATAATGGTCCGGACGTCAAAGGCGATCCCGGCGCCGGGGGGAGAGGACAGAGAGGAAGAGCGGCAATATGTTTAAAAAAGTTGATACCAACATGAACTTTGTGGAGAGGGAGAGAGAGGTCGAGGAGTTCTGGAGGGCCGAGGGGGTTTTCGAAAAGTCCATCGCGCAGCACGAGGGGGATCCCTCCTATGTCTTCTATGACGGACCGCCCACGGCGAACGGAAAGCCCCACATCGGACATGTGGAGACCCGTGCCTTTAAGGATATGATTCCGCGCTACCATGCGATGAAGGGAAGGATGGTTCCGAGAAAGGCCGGCTGGGATACCCACGGCCTCCCGGTGGAGCTGGAGGTCGAGAAGAAGATCGGCATCAACGGGAAGGAGCAGATCGAGAGCTACGGCGTGGCCCCCTTCATTGACCTTTGCAAGGAGAACGTCTGGAAGTACAAGGGCATGTGGGAGGACTTTTCCTATAAGGTCGGCTTCTGGGCGGATATGGACCACCCCTATGTGACCTACCACGATGACTTCATCGAATCCGAGTGGTGGGCCTTAAAGGAGATCTGGAAGAAGAAGCTCCTCTATAAGGGCTTTAAGGTTGTGCCCTACTGCCCCCGCTGCGGAACGCCTCTCTCCTCTCATGAGGTCGCCCAGGGCTATCGGGAGCTGACAGAGCGCTCCGCCATTGTCCGCTTCAAGGCAAAGGAGGGGGACTTTTACTTCCTCGCCTGGACGACGACTCCCTGGACGCTTCCCTCCAATGCCGCGCTCTGCGTCCATCCGGAGCTCGAGTACAGTAAGGTAAAGGCGGCGGACGGCTATTACTATGTGCTCGCGAACGAGCTGCTCGATCAGGTTCTCGGGCCTCTCGCAAGTGACGGAAATCCCGCCTACGAGATCGTGGAAAGCTTCCGAGGGGAGGAGCTCGTCGGCAAAGACTATGAGCCGCTCTATTCCTGCGCCGCCGATATCGCGGAGAAGCAGAGGAAGAGGGCGCACTTTATCGTCGCAGACCGCTATGTCAGTGCGGAGGACGGAACCGGCATCGTCCACATCGCCCCCGCCTTCGGTGAGGATGATGCGAGAATCGGGCGGGAGAATGATCTTCCGCTCCTCAAGTTTTTGGATGAGAAGGGGAGGATGACGGAGGAGACCCCGTTTTCCGGCATGCGGGCCAAGCCGACGGAAGAGGAGATCAAAAACGGGGCCGTCAGCGCGGACCCCGCTGTCCTGAAGGATCTCTCCGAGAGGAAGCTTCTCTTTTCCGCGCCGAAGTTTACGCACAGCTATCCACACTGCTGGAGATGCGGGACGCCGCTCGTCTATTACGCGAGGGAATCCTGGTTCATCCGCATGACGGCGGTGAAGGAAAAGCTGGTTCAAAACAACAATACTGTGCACTGGTACCCGGAGTCCATCGGGAAGGGGAGATTCGGGGACTGGATCGAGAATGTCCAGGACTGGGGAATCTCCCGGGACCGCTACTGGGGCACGCCCTTAAATATCTGGCAGTGCGAATCCTGCGGACACCAGGACGCGGTCGGATCGATCCGGGAGCTCATGGAGAAGAGCACGAATTATCAGGAGTGCCTCTCGGAGCTCAAGGCGAAGGGAGAGAAGGGCTATTCCTCGGACTATGTGGGCTATGAGCACATCGAGCTCCATAAGCCCTATGTGGATCAGATCGAGTGCAGCTGCCCGCACTGCGGCGGAAGAATGAAAAGGGTGCCGGAGGTCATAGACTGCTGGTTTGATTCCGGTGCGATGCCCTATGCGCAGCACCACTACCCCTTTGAGAACAAGGAGCTCTTTTCCTCTCAGTTTCCGGCGCAGTTCATCTGTGAGGCGGTGGATCAGACGAGGGGATGGTTCTACTCCCTTCTTGCGGAGTCCACGATCCTCTTCGACCGGGCGCCCTATGAAAATGTCCTGGTTCTCGGCCATGTTCAGGACGAGAACGGGCAGAAGATGTCGAAGTCGAAGGGAAATGCGGTGGACCCGATGGAGGCTCTCCGCTGCCACGGGGCGGACGCGATCCGCTGGTTCTTCTACACGAACTCCGCGCCCTGGCTTCCGAACCGTTTCCACGATAAGGCTGTCGTCGAGGGACAGAGGAAGTTCCTCTCCACCCTCTGGAACAGCTACGCCTTTTTCGTGCTCTATGCCAATATCGACCACTTCGACCCAAAGAGCTTTTCTCTGGACTATGAGGGTCTCGGGGTGATGGACCGCTGGCTTCTGAGCAGGCTGAATTCCACGATCCTCGCGGTGGATCAGAGGCTCTCCGGGTTCCGGATTCCGGAGGCCGCCTCCGCCCTTCAGAGCTTCGTCGAGGATATGTCGAACTGGTATGTCCGTAGATCAAGGGAGCGCTTCTGGGCGAAGGGGCTGGAGCAGGATAAGATCAATGCCTATGAGACCCTCTATACGGCGCTCGTGACGGTCTCCAAGCTCGCCGCGCCGATGGTCCCCTTCATTACAGAGTCGATCTACCGAAATCTCGTCTCTTCCATCGATGAGAGCGCGCCGTCCTCCGTCCACCTTTGCTCCTATCCGAGCGCGAGGGAGGACTGGATTGACGCCGCCCTGGAGGAGAACATGAACGAGGTCCTCTCGATCGTGGGACTCGGGAGAGCCGCGAGAGAGAAGGCCGGTGTGAAGAACCGCCAGCCGCTCAGCGCGATGTATGTGAAGGCGGGGCGGGAGCTCTCCGGCTATTTTTCGGATATCGTCCGGGAGGAGCTCAATGTGAAGAGCCTTTCCTTCCGGGGGGATCTCTCGGACTTTGCCTCCTACAGCTTTAAGCCGCAGCTTAAGACCGTGGGGCCGAAGTACGGGAAGGAGCTTGGCGGGATCAGAAGCTGCCTCGCCTCTTTGGACAGCCGGGATGCGATGGAGCAGCTGGAGGGAAAGGGGGCGCTCAGCCTCTCTCTTCCGAACGGAAAGGAACTGAGCTTAGAAAGAGAGGATCTCCTCATCGAGGTCTCGGAGCGGGACGGCTTCGTGACGGAGGAGGGGAGCGGATATACGGTCGTTCTCGATACGAATCTCACGCCGGAGCTTCTGGAGGAGGGCTTTGTACGGGAGCTCATCTCAAAGATCCAGACCATGCGGAAGGAGGCGGGCTTCGAGGTCATGGACCATATCGAGCTCTTTGCGGGGGGGAATGAGAAGCTCTCCGCTGTTCTTAAAAGGAGAGAGGCGGAGATCCGTCCCGTCGTACTCGCAGACCGCCTTGAGCTTCTGAGAGAAGACAGCGCCGATCGAGGAGAACTGCCTCTTTCCGACGGCAGATATGAGAGGGAATGGGATATCAACGGCGAGAGGCTTCGCCTCGCGGTAAAAAAGGTCCAGGGATAGAGAGGAGGAGAGATGACAAAGTTTGATAAGGCAGCATTTAAAAAGGAGATTCAGGGGAATGCCCGAAAGCTCTTTCGGAGAGAGCTCAAGGATCTGAGTGAGAAGGAAGCCTGCCATGCTGTAGCGGCTGCGGTGCAGAATCTCATCATTGATGACTGGATCTGCACGCAGAAGGCGGCGGAGAAGGAGGATCAGAAGAGGCTCTATTATCTTTCCATGGAATTTCTGATGGGGAGAGCGCTCGGAAACAATATCCTGAATCTCTCCGCCCACGACGGAATCCGGGATGCCATCTCGGAGCTTGGGCTGAAGCTGAACGCGCTGGAGGACAGTGAGCCGGACTGGGCGCTTGGAAACGGAGGACTGGGGCGCCTTGCGGCCTGCTTCCTGGATTCCCTGGCGAGTCTCGGATACTGGGCCTGCGGCTGCGGTATCCGCTATAAGTACGGCTTTTTCAAACAGCAGATCGTGGACGGCTTCCAGAGGGAGGCCCCGGATGACTGGCTTAGGGACGGAAATCCCTTCGAGATCCGCCGCTCGGAGCTCCAGAAGGAGGTCCGCTTCGGCGGCTGGGTGGAGACCGTTCAGGAGGACGGCAGGCTTCACTTTATCCAGAGGGGCTACCAGTCCGTTCTGGCCATCCCCTACGATACTCCGGTCGTCGGCTACAACAATCATATCGTAGACACGCTCCGGGTCTGGGATGCCCAGGCGAAGGATATCTTCCACCTGGAGGAGTTCGACAAGGGGAACTATCAAAAGGCGGTGGAGTCCGAGAACATGGCGAGGAACATCGCGGAGGTCCTCTACCCGAATGACAATCATTACGCGGGGAAGGAGCTTCGGCTCCGCCAGCAGTATTTCTTCATCAGTGCCTCCGTCCAGACCGCGGTGGCGGACTACGCAAAGAGGCACGAGGGCGATGTGCACCGTCTCTACGAGAAGGTCGCCTTCCAGATGAACGATACGCATCCCACGGTCGCGGTGGCGGAGCTCATGAGGATCCTGATGGACGATTACGGGCTGAACTGGGACGAGGCCTGGGAGATCACCGTGAAGAGCTGCGCCTATACGAACCATACGATCATGGCGGAGGCCCTGGAAAAGTGGCCGATCGAGCTCTTCTCAAAGCTTCTTCCGAGGATTTATCAGATCGTCGAGGAGATCAACCGCCGCTTCTGTGAGCTGGTGAAGCTGAAGTATCCGGAGGAAGCGGATGAAAAGACCGCGAAGATGGCGGTGGTCTACGACGGGCAGGTGAGGATGGCGCATCTCGCCATCGTCGGAAGCCATGCGGTGAACGGCGTCGCGGAGCTCCACACGGAAATCCTCGAGAAGCAGGAGCTCAAGGACTTCTACGAGATGTATCCGGAGCGTTTTTCGAATAAGACAAACGGGATCACGCAGAGGAGGTGGCTTCTGCACGCCAATCCCGAGCTTGCGGACTGGGTCACGGACAAGATCGGGGACGGCTGGCTCACGGATCTTCCGAAGCTGAAGAAGCTTTCCGTCTATGTGGATGATGAGAGGGCGCAGGCGGAGTTCATGGCGATCAAGCGCCGGAATAAGGAGCGCCTCGCGGCCTATGTCCTGGAGCATAACGGCATTGAGCTGAATGTCGACTCCGTCTTCGATGTCATGGTGAAGCGCCTCCATGAGTACAAGCGGCAGCTCATGAATATCCTCCACATCATGTATGTCTATAATCAGCTGAAGGATCATCCGGATATGGAGTTCTATCCGCACAGCTATATCTTCGGCGCGAAGGCAGCGGCGGGCTACCGCACCGCAAAGCTCACGATCAAGCTGATCAACAATGTCGCGGAGGTCATCAACAACGACCACTCCATCAACGGGAAGATCAAGATCGTCTTCATCGAGGACTACAGGGTCTCGAACGCGGAGATCATCATCCCGGCGGCGGATATCTCGGAGCAGATTTCCACCGCCTCGAAGGAGGCCTCCGGCACCTCCAATATGAAGCTCATGCTGAACGGGGCGCTGACGCTCGGGACGATGGACGGGGCAAATGTGGAGATCGTGAAGGAGGTCGGAGAGGAGAATGCCTTCATCTTCGGGATGAGCTCCGATGAGGTCATCGCGCTCGAGCACTCCGGAGACTACCGACCCATGGATATCTTTAACAATGATCAGGAGATCCGCAGGGTTCTGATGCAGCTTGTGAACGGCTTCTACAGCCCGGAGGACCCGGAGCTCTTCCGGCCGCTCTATGACTCGCTTCTGAATACCAACGAATCCGACCGCCCGGACCGCTACTTCATCTTAAAGGACTTCTACGCCTATGCAAAGGCGCAGGAGGAGGCTGTGAAGCATTATCAGGATGAGAAATGGTGGGCGAGGGCGGCGATGCTGAACACGGCGAACGCCGGAAAGTTCTCCTCCGACCGCACGATCGAAGAATATGTCAAAGACATCTGGCATCTTAACAGGATCCGCCTGAAGAAGTAAGTGGGCGGGGACTTTCGAAGAAGGAAGGAGAGGGGAGTTTGCCCATGGAGGCAGTGCTGAAGCTGGAGCTTTCGGAGCGGGAGAGCCGGGGAGTGCGGGAGCTGATCGCGCTTTGCAACGAGACGGACGGCACGAATTATGATCCCTCCGCGGAGACGGAGGGGGACTTCTATTATCTCATCCGAAATGAGGAAGCGTCGGAGACTGCCGTCTCCGGAGAGCTCCTTTCCTTCCTCTCTGCCTATCGCCTGGGCGGGGATGCGGAGGAGGGAGAGAGGCTCGCGGTCTCCGCCTTTACGCACCCCGGGATTCGGAGACAGGGACTGTTTCACCTTTGCTTAAACAGTCTTCGGGATGATTTCCGATCCTTCTCCTATCGCTTCCTCGTAAAATGCGCGGCGGGGAGGGAGGAGGCGGGGGAGATCCCGGAGCACACGAGGCACTGCCTCCTCTCGATCGGGGCGGAGCGGAAGAAGGATGAGCTCTTCCTGGAGAAGCTTCTTCCCCGGGGGATCTCGGATCCGGGAGACAGCCTTTCGGACCGCTTCGGAGAGCTCCACTTTACGCCCTACAGCAAGGACACGCTTTACCTCTACGGGCTCCTGGTATATGATTCCTATCTCAGGCAGGGGCACGGGAGAGCGCTCTTAAAGAAGGCGGAGCAGTATAAGGCCGGGCCCTACCGGAGGATCCTGCTCCAGGCGGATTCCCGGAATCTTCCGGCGCTCTCCCTCTACCGGAGCGAAAACTATATCGTGACGGACAGGATCTGCTGCTTCGACCTTAAGAAGGAGCATTCCCGCTGCTGACAGGGATTTGACTCAGAAGGCCGGAGCTATGCCCCCTTCCGATCGGCCGCTCCATAAGCAGGCCGTCTGCCGCCCCGGCGTTTAAGGACTCAGCTTCGCCCGGGAGGCATCAGCTGACCTCTCTTCGAGAGGCACTTCTCTTCGAGAAGTGGTCAGGTACGCTTCGAGTCTGCCTGATGGCAGACTTCTACGCTCAAGCGCCGTTGGCTGCGGCAGTCGGAGTGGGAACGTCCTGTGTTGGAGCGGCCGGTCGGAAGAACAGGACAGCGGCAGAGAACTTATATTAGCTCATACAAGGAGGAAGCTACTATGGAGAAGGTCTATAAGACGATGAGCTACACGGGCATGGTCTCCATCATCGTGGGGATTGTGCTTTTGATCTGGGGAGCGGCCTGCGGCGTGCTGTCTATCATAAACGGAGCGCTGCTTCTCAAGAGAAGGAGAGAGATCACCTTCTGAGGGGAGAAAGCGAGGGAGAGAGGGAGAAGAGAGGAGGGAAGATGCGGGAGAAGCGGATGACGAGAAATCGCTGGCTCGGACTTCTGCTCTTTGTCCTTTATCTGAGCCTTCTGTTCTACCTCATGTTTTTTTCGGAGATGCAGGAGAGGGGGGTGCTGGTAAAGCCGGATTATACCTATAACCTGGTGCCCTTTCGGGAGATCCGGCGCTATCTTCTCCACGGGAGGCAGATCGGCTTTTTCGGTGTGCTTTTGAATCTCTGGGGCAATATCCTCGGCTTTCTGCCGCTTGGATTCATCCTGCCGATTTTCTCCAGGAGGTGCCGGAGGCACTGGTACAATACTGTGATCTCCGCCTATCTGCTCTCTTTCTCGATCGAGGCCGCGCAGCTTTTGCTCCGGGCGGGGAGCTGTGATGTGGACGATCTGATTCTGAACAGCTTCGGGGCCTTTCTCGGTTATCTGCTCTTTCAGCTGGTACAGAGACTGCGGGAGCTTCGGAGACTGTGGACATCCCGGGAGGACCAGGCCTAGATGGGGATAGAAGGACAGGGAAGGCCCTTTCCTTTCTCGGGAGAGGCGAAAGATAAGGAGGTTTTTACGGAGGGACGGCGCTACAATTATATCCGAAAGAAGCTTGCGGCCGGCACATGGCTTGCACTCGCCTCTATGGCGGTTTCCTTTCTGCTCACAGTCATTTCCGTGCTTTTCGCCGCGGGGAGGAGGGGAGAGGGGCCGCTCTTTCTCGGAGCACTGGGGCTTTCGGCGATTCTTTTCGCCCTGGAATGCCTGGGACTTTTTCTCCCGGCGCTTTCCCGGAGAAGGGGAAACCTTCTCCCCATCCGGATCGCCGCTCTTATCTCTGTGCTTCTCCTCCTTTTCTGGCTCGCCGCTGTCCTCCTCGGACTTCGGCTGATCGGCTAGGCAGCGGAATTATGAGAATCCGGCGGATCGGAAAACGCATAGCGGCCCTCCTCATCTGTCTCCTCCTGGAGCTTTGGGGGCCCTGCTTTCTCCTGTCCTCCTATGCGGAGCTCAGCTGGCCCTCCGCCGATCTCACGGCGGTCTCCGCCGCTTTGATGGATGCGGATACGGGGGCGATGCTCTTTGAGAAGAACGGGGAGCAGCGGATGTACCCCGCGAGCATCACCAAGGTCATGACGGCCCTCGTCGTGCTGAAGCACGCAAATCTCGAGGATCAGGTCAGCTTCTCCCACGACGCGGTCTACAATGTGGATTACGGTTCCTCCAACGCGCAGATCGACGAGGGGGATGTGCTGACGGTCTCCGACTGCCTCCATGCCCTTCTCCTAAAGTCCGCGAATGAGGCGGCGAATGCCCTCGCGGAGCATGTGGCGGGCTCCCGTGAGAAGTTCGCGGAGATGATGAATGAGGAGGCCGCGGCGCTCGGCTGCAGCGGCACGCATTTTTCCAATCCATCCGGGCTGTTCTCGGAGGATCACTATACGACGGCACATGACATGGCCCTGATCGGGCAGGCGGCGTTTCGGGATAAGCGCTTTCTGGACATCGAGAAGGAGAAGAGCTATACCCTGAAGGGCTGCCGCAGGAATCCGGAGGGGATCACAATCTATATGGAGCACAAGATGCTCCTGCAAAACTCGCCCTATTATGATGAGAGAGTGGTGGCGGGAAAGACAGGCTTTACCAAGGACGCGGGAAATACTCTCTTAACGCTGGCGCAGTCGGGAAAGCGGCGTCTGATCGCGGTCGTGCTCGGAGACAAGACGCCGTATCACTACAGTGATACCCGTGCGCTCTTTGACCTTGGCTTCGGGCAGACGGAGAACCAGCCGCTCGCGGAGGGGATCTTCGATCGCTCCGCAGTCAGGGAGAAGCTTCTTAAGGATACGATCGTCGATGAGAACTGCAGGGACAGTGACCTCCATATCGAAGGGGAGCAGCTGGTCTCTCTTCCGGGGGGAGCCTCCCAGGAGGGGATGAGCTGGCAGCTGCAGTACAATATGCCAAAGAACGCCCCGGAGAAGGCCGTCGCGAGAATCCAATACTTTCTGGAGCAGCATCTCGTCGGGGAGTATTTCATCGAAAAGGATCCCTCCATTCGACTTCTCTTCGAGAATGCGCCCAGCAGCACGAAGGCCGCGGTTGCCGTCGTGACAATCAGCGGATTTTCCGTCCTGATCGGGGCGCTCGTCCTTCTCTTTGGGGGAGGGGCGGCGGTCACGGCGAAGGGAATTCATGATGATAGGAAGCTTTCCAAGCGGATGAAGGAGCGGAGAAGGCAGAGGCTTTCCGAGCTCAAGCTGTCAGAGGAAGAGTTTCGAAATCTTGTGGCAAGAAGAAAGGAAGAGAAGCGAAGAGGAGAGGGTTCCTCCGTCCGCCGGGCGGAGGAAGCTGCCCCGGGTGTTTTCTTCGGAGAAGAGAAGAATTCCGGCGGAGAGAGCGCGGGCAAAGCGGGAGGAGAAGCGGATGAGAGCGGATAGGGAGCGGAATGGGCGGCACAAAGGCAGAGCGGGCTTTTCCCTCTTCCTTCTCTTCCTCCTCTCCTCCCTCTTCCTTTCCTCCTGTAAGAAAGCGTCGGGAAGCGGCGGAAGGAAGAGCCTTCGGCTTGTGGTCTTCGAGGATCCCCGCTCGGAGGGAGGGCAGCAGGCGCTGGAAGCGATTCGCTACGCAAAGCTCTCCCGAGGGACGCTGAAGCTGGGCGGGGAGGAGTACGAGCTGGAGCTTTTGGAGAGAGATCCCAACGATCCGGCGGCGCTGCAGGAAATCCTTGAAAAAGAGAAGAGACCGGCGGCCTGCCTCGGCTGCTTCCGGACGAAGGAGACGCTTCTCCTTCGATCGGCGCTCTCGGAGCAGAAGATTCCGATGATAAACGGAAGCTCTCTCTGCTCCTATCTGACAAGGGAAGATCCCTGGCTTTTTCGGATCGCGGCCTCCTCCCTCCTGCAGGGTACGGCCATGGCCAATGAGGCCTATCGGAAGGGCTGCCGAAATGCTGCGATTCTCTCTCAGGAGGACGATCCGGACGCCGCCGCGCTTTCGGAATGCTTCCGGAGTGCTTTCCTGGAGCTCGGAGGAAAAATCGCGGCGGAAAGCTCCTTCGGGGAGGGGGAGATCACGGAGGACGGAGAGGAGCTGAAGAAGCTCTTAGGCTCCCTGCAGGATCAGAATCCGGACTTCGTTTACGCGCCCTCCTCCGAAAAAGCGGGGATAAGCATTTTAAAGGCCGCATCCTCCCTCTCACTCAGTGCCCCGATCGCGGCGGGGCCGTCCTGGGAGCTTCCCTCTATTCTCCAGGACGGGGAGGGAGCGGCGGAGGACTGCTTCTTTTCCCTGAGCTGCCCCCTTCCGGAGGAAAACGAGAAGGAGGAGGGGACAGAGCAAGGCGGAGAGGGAAGCGAAACGAAGGGGCAGGATGAGTCCGGGGAGAGGGAAACGGAGGCAGAGTCCGGGAGCTCGGCATCCGAGACCGCTTCCGAGACAGAGAAAGAGGCCGGTTCCGGGGAATCCGGGGCGGAAGCGGAGTCCGGCTCCGGGAAGTCCGAGACAGAGGCAGAGTCCGGCTCCGGGAAGTCCGAGACAGAGTCCGGGCGGAGGGAAACGATCCGCGGCTACCGGGAGTATCTGAGGGGCAAGGGCCTTTCCGATACCGTGACGGATACCGCGCTTCTCGCCTATGACAGCTATATGCTCTTCTGCGATGCAGCGGAAAAGGCAGGGAGCACGGAGCCGGAGAAGCTCAGAAGCGCGCTCTCCCATATCGACTATCATGGCTTAAGCGGAGAGATTCGCTTCGATAAGGAGAGAAACGCGCTTCGGGATCAGGTCTTCTTCGTCGGTGTGGAGCAGGGAGAATTTCGAAATATCGATTCGCTTCACTTCTAGGCAGGAAGCGCGGAATTTGACACGGATGATCCCGGGAAGGAGAAAGCTTTAGATGAGATTTACGAAGATGCAGGGCTGCGGCAATGACTACATCTATGTCGACTGCTTTTCGGAGAGGGTGGAGCGGCCGGAGGAGCTCGCCAGAGAGATTTCCGACCGGCACTTCGGAGTCGGGGGAGACGGGCTCATTCTGATCGAAAGAAGCGGGAGGGCAGATGCTTATATGCATATGTTCAATCAGGACGGTTCCGAGGGGAATATGTGCGGAAACGGCATTCGCTGCACCGCGAAGTATCTCTATGAGCACGGCCTCATCCCGAAGGAGAGGAGGGAGGTCCTGATCGATACGAAATCCGGGATACGGAAGCTTTCTCTCCTCCTTAAGGACGGGAAGGTGAGGGAGGTGACGGTGGATATGGGGGAGGCCAGGCTCACAAGCGAGCTTCCGGAGAGGATCACGGTCTCCGGTCTGCCGCTTTCCTTTATCGGGATCGATGTCGGAAATCCCCACGCAGTTTACTTCCTGGAGGACAATCCCGCGCTCAAAGAGAGGGGACTATCCGCTCTCGATCTCTCCCGCCTCGGGGAGGCCTTCGAGCGGCATGAGAGGTTTCCGGAGCGGGTAAATTCCGAGTTCATTGAGGTGCTGAGTCCTTCGGAGATTAATTTCCGGGTCTATGAAAGGGGCTCCGGGGAGACGTTCGCCTGCGGGACCGGCGCGACGGCGGCCGTCGCCGCGGGGATCCTGTCCGGAAAGCTCTCTGATGAGGTGAGGCTCCACCTTCTCGGGGGAGATCTTACGATCCGCTATGAGCGTTCCGACGGGCATTACTATATGACGGGTCCGGCCGAGGAGGTTTTCAGCGGCGAGTGGAAGAGATGAAAGAGACGCTCCGACGGGGCTTCGCGAAGATGCGGGGCTTCGCCGGGGCGTTTTTGCTAATGGAGGAGCCGCTCTTCCGTAAGAGCGATGCTTTATCGCCGTCTGCTCCGGTGAAAGGACAAAGCGGCAGGACAAAGTGGCAGGATAAGCGGCAGGATAAGCGGCAGGAAGAGCAAAAGGAAGAGCAAAAGGAAGAGCGGCGGAGAAGCAGAATTGGTATCAGGCCCCTTCCCCGTGCGGGGCGGGAGCTTTAAGATTTGGGAGGGAGGTCCAATGGATGCCTATCTTTTACTGGAGAACGGCGCGGAGTTTCACGGATGCTTTATCGGGCCGGAGAGGGAGCTCATATCGGAGATCGTGTTCAACACCTCGATGAGCGGTTATCTTGAGCTTGTGACAGATCCAAGCTACACAGGGCAGGCCGTGGTGCTGAGCTATCCTCTGATCGGGAACTACGGAGTCTGCCGGGAGGATATGGAGTCCGAAAGACCCCTCCTCTCCGCCCTCCTCGTCCGGGAGCTCTCGGAGCTTGAGAGCAACTGGCGCTCTGAGGGAAATCTCCGCGACTTCCTCATCCGATACGATATTCCGGGGATCAGCGGGCTGGACACGAGGGCTGTCATAAAGCAGCTCCGGGAGCACGGGACGATGAACGGACTCATCAGCGGGAGGCAGTATGAAGGAGAGGAGCGGGAGGCGCTTCTTCGAAGGATCCGGGACTACCGGGTGAGGGATGCGGTAAGGAGAGCGGGGAGGAAGGAGATCTCCGAGTATCCGCCCTCCGGGGACGGGGGAGCGTGGACAGCGGAGAGACCCCGCTTCCGTGTCGCGCTGTTTGACTTCGGGGCGAAGCAAAACATGATTCGCTCCCTTCAAAAACGAGGCTGCCATGTGACGCTCTACCCGCCCGCGACCCGTGCGGAAAGCATCCTTCGCCCCGCGCCGGACGGCATCCTTCTCTCGAACGGCCCGGGAGATCCCGCGGAGGAACGGGAGCTGATCGGGGAGGTCCGAAGGCTCTATGAGTCGGAGATCCCGATTTTTGCCATCTGCCTCGGCCATCAGCTCATGGCGCTGGCCGTCGGCGCGAAGACCTACCGGCTGAAGTACGGGCACCGGGGAGGCAATCAGCCCGTAAAGGATATTGAGAGCGGGAGAGTCTACATCAGCTCGCAGAACCATGGCTATGCGGTGGACGCCAAGAGCATGGATCCGGAGATCGCCGCAGAGCTTTTTCGGAATGTGAACGACGGGAGCAATGAGGGCTTCCGCTATCTGAGAAAGAGAATCCTGAGCGTTCAGTTTCATCCGGAGGCGTGCCCGGGGCCCGGAGATTCCGCTTTCCTTTTTGACCGCTTTATGGATATGATGGAGGCAGGGCATGAGAGATAAAAGCATCCGGAAGGTTCTTGTCATCGGATCGGGTCCGATCGTGATCGGCCAGGCGGCGGAATTTGATTACGCCGGCACGCAGGCCTGCCGCTCGCTCCGGGAGGAGGGAGTGGAGGTCGTTTTGCTGAACTCGAATCCCGCGACAATCATGACGGACCGTGAGATCGCGGACCATGTCTATATCGAGCCGCTGTGCACGGAGGTTGTGGAGAAGCTCATCGAGAGGGAGAGACCGGATTCTATCCTTCCGACTCTCGGGGGACAGGCCGGGCTTAATCTCGCGGTCGCCCTGTCGGAGTCCGGCTTCCTGGAAGCCCATTCCGTCCGCCTGATCGGCACGACAGAGCTCACGATCCGAAAGGCGGAGGACAGACTGCTCTTTAAGGAGACGATGGAGAGGATCGGGGAGCCGGTCGCTCCCTCAAGAATCGTCCGCTCCGTCTCGGAGGGGCTCCTTGCGGCGGAAGAGATCGGCTATCCCGTCGTCCTCCGCCCGGCCTATACCCTGGGGGGCTCCGGGGGAGGCATCGCGCAGGAGAGGGAGCAGTGCAGGGAGATCCTGGAAAACGGTCTTCGCCTCTCCAGAGTCCATGAGGTTTTGGTGGAGCAGAGCATCGCGGGCTGGAAGGAGATCGAGTACGAGCTCATGCGGGACAGTGCGGGAAACGCGGTCAGCATCTGCAATATGGAAAATCTCGACCCGGTCGGCGTGCACACCGGGGATTCCATCGTCTGCGCCCCCTCTCAGACCCTTTCGGACCGGGAATACCAGCTTTTGAGGAGCTCCGCCCTCCGCATCGTCACAGAGCTTGGAATCACGGGCGGCTGCAATGTCCAGTTCGCCCTGGATCCGGAGAGCTTTCGCTACTTTGTGATCGAGGTCAATCCCCGCGTCTCCCGTTCCTCTGCGCTCGCCTCGAAGGCGACGGGCTATCCCATCGCGAGGGTATCGGCGAAGCTCGCGCTCGGCTACACGCTGGATGAGATCAGAAATGAGGTCACGGGAGTGGGCTACGCCTCCTTTGAGCCGGCCCTGGACTACTGTGTCGTAAAGATGCCGAGACTCCCCTTCGACAAGTTCCGGACGGCGGAGCATCTTCTCGGGACCCAGATGAAGGCGACGGGAGAGGTCATGGCGATCGCGCAGTGCTTTGAGGCGGGGCTTATGAAGGCGATCCGCTCCCTGGAGCAGCATCTTTCGGGCCTTCGCTCCCATGACTACAGCGCGCTGGATGAGTATGAGCTCGGGGAGCTCCTTTTAAGAGTCGATGAGAGGAGGATCTTCGTCTGCGCAGAGGCGATCCGCCGGGGCATGAGGCTTGAGAGGATCCATGAACTCACGGGGATCGATCTATGGTTCCTCGGAAAGCTCAGGAGACTCACAGAGATGGAGGAGAGACTGCTCGGGGAGGAGCTCTCGGGGGCGCTTCTCCTGGAGGCCAAGCGCCTGGGCTTTCCGGACAGCGTGATCGCGGAGCTTTGCGGGAAGAGTGAGGGAGAGATCCTTGATATGCGGAGGAAGCTCGGGATCCTGGCCTCCTTTCAGATGGTGGATACCTGCGCAGCCGAGTTTTCGGCGAAGACGCCGTATTACTATTCTGTCTATGGCTCACAGGATGAAGCGGGACGGGAGGGCCGGGACCGGGCGGAGAAGAAAAGGGTCCTGATCCTCGGCTCCGGTCCCATACGGATCGGGCAGGGGATTGAGTTCGACTATTGCTCGGTCCACTGCAGCTTCGCGTTCTCCAGGGAGGGCTGGGAGACCATCATCGTAAACAATAATCCGGAAACCGTCTCCACGGATTTCGATATCTCGGACAGGCTCTACTTTGAACCGCTCTGCCCCGAGGATCTCCGAAATATCGTAGAGCTGGAGAAGCCGGACGCCGCGGTCGTCCAGTTCGGCGGGCAGACTGCGATTTCTCTGACGGGCGCTCTGAGGGAGATGGGAGTCCCTATACTCGGGACCTCTCCGGAGGATGTAGACCGGGCCGAGGACCGCGAGCTCTTCGATGAGATTCTCGAGAAAAACGGGATCCGGCGCCCGGAGGGGAGGAGCGTCCGCACGATGGAGGAGGCAAAGCATGCCGCTTCCGAGCTCGGTTATCCTGTCCTGCTCCGCCCCTCCTATGTCCTGGGAGGACAGGGGATGCGGATCGCGATCTCCGACTCTGACCTTGAGGAATATATGCTCGCCATTGATGAAAGCGCGAAGGAGCATCCGATCCTCATAGATAAATACGTACGGGGGAAGGAGCTGGAGGTGGATGCGATCTATGACGGGAGCGAGATCCTGATCCCGGGCATCATGGAGCACATCGAGCGAAGCGGAATCCACTCCGGGGATTCCATCTCCGTCTATCCACCCCGCGGCCTTCGCCCCCTCGCGAGGAAGCGTCTCCTGGAGGCGACGGAGAAGCTTGCCAGGGCTCTTTGCGTGCGGGGGCTCATCAATATTCAGTTCATCGCGAGAGAGGATGAGATCTACGTCATAGAGGTGAACCCCCGCTCCTCCAGGACGGTTCCCTACCTCTCCAAGGTCACGGGGATCCCGATCGTCTCGATCGCGGCGCGGATTCTCTGCGGGCACAGTCTGCATGAGCAGGGATATAGGCCGGGGCTTTTCCCGGAGACAGGCTATTACGCGGTCAAGATGCCGGTCTTTTCCTTTGAGAAGCTGCGGGGAGCGGATATCGCGCTCGGACCGGAGATGAAGTCGACCGGGGAGTGTCTCGGCATCGCAAAAGACTTCCATGAGGCCCTGTACAAGGCCTTCCGCGGGGCGGGGGTCCGGCTCCCGAAGCATAAAAATATGGTGATCACAGTGCGGGATGAGGATAAGGAAGAGATCCTCCCGATCGCAGGGCGCTTCGCCGCTCTGGGCTACCGCATCTTTGCGACGAGGGGAAGCTGGAAGGCTCTGAGAAAGGGGGGGATCGACTGCCATATGGTCCGGAAGCTGGAGCAGGAATCCCCGAATATCCTGGACCTTGTGCTCGGTCACGAGCTCGATCTCATCATTGACACCCCGGGAGATGGGGCCGGGGCATCCCGGGACGGCTTCGAGATCCGGAGAAATGCTGTGGAGACGGGGGTCTATGTTCTGACGGCGATCGATACCGCCCGGGCACTGGCAGAGGCTCTGGAGAGCAGGATCGAAGAGCTGAGCCTTGTGGATATCGCTTCATTCTGAGGAGGAGAGATGGACAGAAAAAGAATCGTTGTCGCGCTCGGACACAGGGATCTCGGGGGCACGCTGCCGGAACAGCTTCTCAAGGTGCGGGAGAGCGCGAAGATGCTCGCGGAGCTCTCCGGAAGAGGATATGCGCTTGCGGTCGTATTCTCAAATTCCCCGCAGCTTGGACTCATCCATACGGCGATGAAGGAGCTTCGGCGCAGTGATCCGGAGCGCTATTGCCCTACGCCGCTCTCCGTCTGCTCCGCGATGAGTCAGGGCTTCATCGGCTATGATATTCAAAATGCCCTTCGCGCGGAGCTTTGGAGGAGGGGATCCGCGAGGCCTGTCTGCACCGTTCTCACGCAGACGAGGGTCGATCCCTACGACGAAAGCTTCTATCACCCGGGAAAGCTGGTCGGAAAGAGGCTCTCCCGGGAGGAGGCAGAGGAAGAGGAGGAGAGAGGCAATGAGGTCAGGGCGCTCCCGGACGGTTCCTTCCAGAGGCTTGTTCCCTCCCCGAAGCCCCGGGAGATCATCGAGCTCGATGCGGTGAGGGCACTTCTCGACGCGGGACAGATCGTCATTTCGGCCGGGGGAGGCGGCATCCCCGTCATGCCGCAGGGAGCGGGACTCCGGGGCGCGGCGGCCCTTATAGAGAAGGATCTTGCGGCCTCGCTCCTTGCGAGAGAGCTGGACGCGGAGCTTCTCCTTTTCTCCACCGGAGTGCCGGAGCTCTTTCTCCATTACGGTACGGAGAAGGAGGAAGGGCTTCGCCGCCTGGACAGTGCGACGGCCCGCCGCTTCCTCTCCGCCGGAGAATTCGGAGAGGGATCCATGGGGCCGAAGGTTGAGGCCGCGATCGAATTTACAGAATCCGGGGAGGGGAGAAGAGCAATTATCTGTCAGAGAGAAAATGCATTAAAAGCGCTGGAGGGACTTGCCGGAACGACGATCCTTTGGGAAAAGCCCGTGGAGCAAAAGGCGGAGACGAGGTGAAGCGGGAGAGAGCATAGACAAGAGCGCAGATAAAGTGAAGACGGAGAGAGTATAGGCCAAAGAGCGCGGACAAAGTGAGGCGGGAGGGAGCATAGGCCGAAAGAGTGCGGTGAAGTGAGGCGGAAGCGGCGGGAAAGCTTCTATAAGGGGAAAAATATGCTATACTAAGCATGCGGAAGGATAAGAATACTGCGACGGGAGCTGCACGTGCGGGAAGGCGGATCATGGGCGCGGGCCCGATCAAATACTGCCTCCGCGGAAGGCCGCATTTTTGAGGTCGGAAGAAAGGATGGGAAGAGAATGGATGTAAAGGCATTGCTGAATAAAGAAGTCCCGCTCCTCATTACAGACAGCGCGGGAAAGGAGCTCGGGATTCAGGAGGAGAACAGACCGCGCTTTCGCTTGATGGATGCGATTGATGTGCTCGGAAAGCGGGAGCCGAGGGATAAGACCAGGAGCTGGTGCGACACGCAGCTTCGGAATGTTCTGGCCGCCCGCTATAAGAGGGAGGGGAGAGAGGATATCCTGAAGCGTTATCTCCTGTCGGACTCCGCTTTCAGATTGAGTTTCGAGCCGGTCTATGAGAGCCTCTGGGCGCTGGACATCCTTCGCTATAAGGATTCCGAGGCCGTGACCATCCTTGAGCTCAGGGAGACGGGAAGACAGATTTTCAGAGACCGTATCCTGAAAAGACTGGAGGAGATGCCGGGCTAGGAGAGGGCTTTCCCCTTCCCCGCCCGCTGCCTGCTCCGGCTCACAGCTCCTTCAAAAAGGCGGAAAAAGCCGAGGGGATCGAGAGCTTCTTCTCGATCTCCTCATTTTCGTAGAAGATTAAGCTGTCCTGCTCCGGGGAAAGCTCATCGAGTCGGATCTCATAGCCGATCATATCCCATTCACGGTGTGTAAAAATATGTCTTGCCGCCGGAAGACTTCGGATATGAAGAGGCCGGAGGCCGAGCTCCTTCATAGAGGAGAGCGCCTCCTCTTCGGAGAGATGCCCCTTCAGGTTCGGGAATTCATAGAGCCCCGCGAGGAGTCCCCTCCCGGGGCGCCGCCGAAGAGCACTTTTTCCGCCCCTTCGGAGGAGGAAAACGGTGAGCTTTTCGATCTTTCTCGGCTTTTTCTCCTCCCGGACGGGAAAGTCCTCCTCCCGGGAGAGCCTATGGGCAGCACAAAGCCGGTTCAGGGGGCAGAGGGCGCAGCGCGGCGTGCCGTTTGGCAGGCAGACGGAGGAGCCGAGATCCATCAGGGCCTGGTTGAAGTTTCCGGGATCCGAAAAATCCTTGCTGTCATGCAGGAAGCCATAGCGTGCCCGGGCCTCTGAGACGAGCTCCTTTGCCGGGGAATCCGGCATTCTCTCCAGAAAATAGAGCCGCGCCCTTTCCTTCGCCGCGCTGCTTTTCATAGAACTCCCGCAGGCTGTGAGACGTGAAAATATCCGGAGCAGATTCCCGTCGACCGCCGGGATCCTCTCCTTAAAGGCGATGGATGCGATGGCAGCGGCGGTATAGTCCCCGATTCCCGGAATCCTCCGGAGCTCCTCCGCGCTTTCCGGCAGCTTTCCGCCGTATTGGGAAACGAGAAGCCTCGCACCCTTTTGGAGATTTCTGGCTCTCGAATAGTAGCCAAGCCCCTCCCAGAGCTTCAGCACGAGCTCCTCCTCCGCGGCCGCAAGGGCGGGGATATCCGGAAGAGAGCTGAGGAAGCGCCGGTAATATCCCTTTACGGCCTCCACTCTGGTCTGCTGGAGCATGACCTCCGAGAGCCAGACATGGTAGGGACTGGGCTCCTCTCTCCACGGAAGATCCCGGCCGTGGAGGGAAAACCAGCGGAGAAGGAGGGAAGAGAAGATATCCTTTCCGATCTCTTCTCCGCTTCCCGCCTCTCCCTCTTTAAAAAACCCGCTGCTCTTTTCCGGCAAGCTCTTCTCCCCCTCTTTCTGAGGGACAGTAAAGGCTGTACTCTCCTTCATTCCTCTCCGTTCCAGCAATAAGTGCAGAGTTTCTCCGCCGGGATTCCGACTGCGGCGAGCGTATCGTCCAGGCGGTTATAGCGAAGGCTCGTAAAATGCATTTTCTCGCAGATCCTTTTCTGCATCATCCGGAAGCGCTCGCTGTCCGGATTCGCATAGTCCTTCAGGACGCTCTCCTCTGCCGCATCTCCCTCCTCCTCACGGATCACCCGTCTTGCGATCATCTCAAGCTCAGAGCCGGAGCGGGAGAAGCCCAGGTATTTGCAGCCGAAGAGGAGAGGCGGACAGGCGGGGCGGGCGTGGATCTCCCTCGCCCCGGTCTCAAACAGATACTGCCCCGTCTCCCGGAGTTGGGTGCCGCGGACGATGGAGTCGTCGATCAGAAGGATGCGCCTCCCCTCGATGAGATCCTTCACCGGGATGAGCTTCATCCTCGCGATGAGCTCCCGCTTTTTCTGAGTGGGAGGCATGAAGGAGCGGGGCCAGGTGGGAGTGTACTTTATCAGGGGGCGGGAGAAGGGAATGCCGGAGGCGTTGGCGTAGCCGATCGCATGCGCTGTCCCGGAGTCCGGGACGCCGGCGACGATGTCTGCGTCCTCCCGGCTCATTCTGTCCCGCTTCGCCAGCATGGCCCCGCAGCGGCAGCGCATCGCCTCGACAGAGACCCCCTCATATTTTGAGGAGGGGTAGCCGTAGTAGATCCAGAGAAAGCTGCATATTTTCATCCTTTTCCCCGGCTTTGCGAGAACGGTGACGCCCTCCGGCGTTATGACGGAAATCTCCCCCGGACCCATCTCCCGGTAGTCCCGGTAGCCGAGATTCAAATAGGCGAAGGACTCGAAGGAGGCGCAGAAGCCCTCCTTCTTCCGGCCGAGGATGACAGGTGTCCGGCCGTATAAGTCCCTCGCCGCATAGATGCCCTTTTTCGTGAGGATGAGAATCGACATGGAGCCGTCGATCCTCTCCTGCGCATAGCGTATCCCCTCCACGAGATGATCCCTTTGATTGATGAGGGCCGCTACGAGCTCCGTCTGATTGATCTCTCCGCTTGTCATCTCGAAGAAGTGCAGGCGGTTTTCCCGGCAGATCTCCCGGAGGAGCTCCTCCTGATTATTGATCTTTCCGATGGCCGCGATGGCGTAGCTCCCATGCTGGGAGCGGAGAAGGAGAGGCTGGGGATCATAGTCGGAGATGCAGCCGATCCCGAGATTTCCCCTCATCTCGTTCAGCTCCGCGGAAAATTTCGTCCGGAAGGGAGAATTTCCGATATCATGGATCGAGCGACAGAAGCCGTCCTTCCTGTCAAAGGCCGCGAGACCGCCCCGCCTGGTGCCAAGATGAGAATGATAATCCGTCCCGAAGAAAAGATCGAAGATACAGTCTTCCTTCAGCGCCGCCGCAAAAAAACCGCCCATGAGCTCTCCTTTCCCGTTATGCTTAGCCCGGGCCTAATCATAGCATAATTTACGGATTTTTACAGCGGAAGGCATTTCGCATTCTCCGCGCCATATCCGCCGTTTTATTCGCCTTTGGTCCTTCCGGGGCTTTTTCAGGAGGAGGCGGAGAGGAAGATCTCCAGTCCGATCAGAATGAGGATCAGGCCTCCGAGGACGGAGGAGCCCCGGGAGAGGGCGGTCCCGAATTTCCGCCCGACCCGGATTCCGAAGGAGCATAAGAGATAGGTGATGGCGGAGATGATGAGAGAGGAGAGAAGGGCGGAGCCTATGCTGTAGGCTGCGGAGGTGAAGCCGACGGAGAGCGCATCGATAGAGGTGGCGATGCCCTGTAATATGAGCTCGCTTCCGCTCAGCTTTTCCGCGGCATCTGCCTCCTCCGACCTCGGGAGAAAGGCTCCAAGGAGCGTTTTTCCGCCCAGATAGAGGAGCAGGGAAAGGGCGATCCATGGGATCAGCCTCTGAAAGGAGAGGAAGATCCCCGCGACGCTCCGGACGAAAAGCCAGCCGAGAAGGGGCATGAGAAACTGGAAGAAGGCGTAGACTGCGGCCACGGTGTTCATCCTCCTTGCGGACATCCCGGGTTCGTTCATACCGTTTGCCAGAGAAACGGAGAAGGCGTCTGCGCTGAGGCCCGCCCCGAGGGCTGCGCTGTTTAGTAAAAATAAAGGCTCCATGGAATTGAATTCTCCCGATAATAAAAACAGGTACAGCGGCTGCCGTACCTGTTTCGAAATCCTGTTTTTCTTCGATTCATGTACAGCATAGGTGTACATGAGTCTCGCATTTTAAAGCAAGCCAGGCCATCCAGCCAGTATGTTGACTTGCTGCGCAGCGCGTATGCTACTCCCTCACAACAGGGACATTCTGGCATGGAGCTGCTTGGTTAGTCAAGAATAACATCTTCGACTCCTCGTTCCAGACTCCATTTCTTCAGAAAGATGACTTCCTCAAACCCATAGAGATCTGTCCGGGGCGGGAGCAGGGGCTTGAATTTCCCATTCCGGAGGATAAAAGGAGTTTTGAAATGTCCCTGAAGGATGCAGGTATTTTTGTGATGCGTAATTCGGTATTTATTGTAAAAATTGGACTCGTATTCTTTGAAAAATTGAACGGAGAGATACAGATCCTCCTTCCCATAGGAGGGATCTCCAATTCCTGTCGAGACCTCTGCCAGTCTTCCGTCATCGAGACGGAGGTAAAATAACTGCCGATCCAGATCCCTTTTTTGTTCGGATGCTGAGGCATAGATAAAACCTGAATTATTCACGGCGATTAGTTTTACCGCAACTCGCCCGAAAGTTATGTGAACTCTGACATCTGAATACAGAAATGGACATCTGGCCACCGCAAAGGGTACAGTATTCCCTTTGCAGCGATTCTGACGTTTCATTCAGATGAAAAAGTTCATTTTCGCAGCAAGGCTGCACGCTACTGTTGCTATTCCAGCTGTGGATTGGCCTGCAGTTTCCTGATATTGGCGAGAGTCTCGAAGAACTCCTGCTGATAAGGGCAGCTGCTGCACAGCTTGAATGTTATATATCTTGCTGAGTGGACCACCCTTGCGGCGATCTTCAGCAGTTTCAATCGAATTGTGTCCACCCTCTGCTTACGCATAGATATGGGGAGTGCAATCCGGCGGAACCAGTTGAACAGGTTGTATGCCAACGCATGAATCTGTACCCGGTTGGCATTGACGGTCATTGATTTACCGCTGACTGCGGCGAAATCAAAACTGTTGTGATATACTATAGTTGTAACAGGAGTG
>NZ_KI273077.1:0-118636 GCF_000469565.1 Oribacterium sp. oral taxon 078 str. F0263
TGAATTCACTTCCCGCTCCTCTTCTCTTTCTGCTCCCGAACGGACTCGAACCGCCACTACTGGCGTCGGAGGCCAGCGCTCTATCCATTAAGCTACGGGGGCGACTTCCCTAGTTTAAAACAAGTACCCGGAAAATACAAGCTGAAATCAGAAAAACTTTATTTCCGAAGAGAGCATTTTTATTGAAAATAATTTTTTAACATGCTATATTTAATAGAGAATCGTGATAAATGACAGTTGCTCGGAGATGAGCGATAAATGATAAATGATAAATGCTAAGTCATAAGCGCATCGGAAAGAGGAAGCTTTCGGAAAGACAGGTGATTCCATGCAGGAGGATTATCTCACAAAAATACGTTCTGCCTATAATCAGTTTACGAGGGCGGAGAAGAGGGTGGCGGACTTTATCCTCGAAAATCCGAAGAAGGTCCTGTTTATGTCGATCTCTGACCTCGCGGAGGCCTGCGATGTGGGGGATACCTCCGTCTTTCGCTTCTGTAAGACCATGAATATGAAGGGCTATCAGGAGTTCAAGATGACGCTCTCCCTCTCCATGCGCTCCGGACGGGAGGAGCTCCCGGAGACGGAGGAGAGGATCCGGCTGGAGGATGATATCTCGGATCTTGCGAAGAAGGTGCTCACGGAGAATATCTCCGCGATCCAGGAGACCTACTCTCTCCTGGACTTAAAGCAGGTGACGCTTGCGATGGACGCGATTTCCCGGGCGAAGCGGGTGATTTTCTTCGGTGTCGGAGCGTCCATGCTCACGGCGATGAAGGCGATGAACAAATTTCTCAGGGTCGAGCCGAAGGTCTATTGCAGCGAGGTCGCCAATGTGCAGCTTATGATGGCCTCTATGATGGGGCCGGAGGACGCGGCGGTGATCTTTTCCTATTCGGGGGCGACGAAGGATATCGTGGAGATCGCGAGGCTTGCGAAGGGCTCCGGCGCGAAGGTGATCGCGATCACGCGCTTTACGAAATCCGAGCTCACGGAATATGCGGATCTCATCCTCCTTTCCGGTGCCAATGAGGGCGGCCTGCAGAGCGGTTCCACCTCCGCAGAGATCAGTCAGCTCTTCCTCGTGGACATCATGTACTCCGAATACTATAGAAGACATTACAGAAGCTGCATGGAAAATCATGAGAAGACGGAGAGGGCGCTCGCCGATAAATGAGAGGGGATCGGCTGGGCGGAAGCGGAATAGATACACGGCCCGGCGGATCGGGGAAACGGAGCGATCGAGAGCCCGCGGCCCGCTTTTTGCTTGAGACCGGGAGAGGAGGAAGGGATGGAAGAGAGGAAACTGCCTCTCACGGAGGAGCAGTGGAGCTGTCTTCGCGTCCGGATGCAGGAGACGGGGGAGGGGATGAAGAGGGTCGTCCCCTGCCTCATAAAGGCGCTGGAGGGACAGCTCTCCGCAAAGAGAGTGCGGCGCGCTGTAGCGGAGCTTTCGGATGCGGGCTATCTTTCGGAGAGGGAGTACCTCCCGACGAAGAAGGCGGAGAGGCTCTACCGCTATTACCTTCTCCCCTGGGAGGCGATCTGCCATGAGCAGGAGAAGCTCGGGATAGAGCCCGGGGAGAGGGAGAGGATCGCGGATCATCTGCTCGTGCTCTATCCCTCTTCGGCGCTGGAAAGGCTCTCGGAGCGCTGCCGGGAGGAGCAGGAGAGGGCGGCGGGGGAGGTCCACGGGGAGCTGATCACGGATACGGATTTCTCCGGAAAGATCCCCTTTGGAAGCTATCAGGTGGCGTTTGAGCTTTTGGAAGGGGGGAGAGGATCGGATCGGGGGGATGCGGAAGAGAGCATGCGGCAGAGATACCGGGAGGCAGAATTCTCCTCCGCCTTTCTTCCTTCCGCAAGGCTCATTATCGCCCCGCAGAGAAGCTGTCTGGAGCTTAGCTGGATTCGGGAGGGGGAAAGGCTTTGCAGTATCCGCTGCCGCTCGAAGAACGAGCGGACGGATTTCAAAAACGAGGGAGGGAAGGTCCGCATCCCCCTCACGGCCTTCAGCTTCGAATATGTGCCAAACTACAAGATCCTGCAGGGAGAGCTCGCGGTTCAGCTGATCACGGAGGGCGCGGGAGAGGAGGAGACAGAGCGGAAAAGCCGTGCGCTTCTCCTGGAGCTCCCGCTCCTTTTTGACTGAGGGGAGGCAAGGTGGAGAAAATCGACTATCTCAGGGCGCTCCTTGAGGATGGGAAGGAGGATGAGTCCGGCGTTCCCTCCTTGAGCCGGATCGCGAGGAAGCTCAAGGTGAACCGCTCTACGGTGATGCGGGGACTGATGCCCTATCGCGCGGAGGGGATTTTAGATGAAAAGTATCGCTTCACGGAAAAGGGAGACGCCTGGCTCCGCTCGACCAATCAGCGGGTGACGAGACTTCGGAACTGGCTTTTGGCACATCAGGTGGAGGCGGAGAAGGCGGAGGCGGATGCCGCCGCTGTGATCCAGAACTGCTCGGAGGAGGGGGCGATGGTCCTCAGCAATATCGGCGTGCTCTGCTCCTCCTGCGGCTACCGGAATGTCGCCTCGGGAAAGTGGTTCGGGAGCTCGGGGGAGGAATTTCTGCAAAAAAGAAAGCTTCGCTTTCGGGAGGGGCAGCTTCTTTTCCTCAGCTTTTGGAAGGAGCGGAAGGAGAGCAGCATCCGGGAGCTCTCCATGGCGAATGAGGGCTTTGAGCGGACGGGGGAGCTCACGGAGAGGGACGGCGCATGGATGCTCCGGCTTCGGCTTCGGACGCTGACGCATCAGTCCGCCATGGGACAATGGTTTTCCGGGATCGCGAGGGTCTTCGAATTTGAGCGAGGGGAGCAAAACGCGGGAGACTGGGAGAGGGCGGAGATCCGTGAGAAGGAGCTCCTGCTCCCCCTGTCCTCCTTCTGGATCGCCTACCGGGGCGATCTCTCCCGCCTTCGGGCCCGTCTCCATGTACGGATCTCCTGTTCCGTCGGGCCGTTGGCGATGCCGATGGGGAGCGCGTATCTGGAGGCAAGGATGTACGACTGAGCAAAGGCAGACAGCCGCTGCCGCTCGATTTTTGATTTTACGTGTGGAATCCAAATTTCCCATTGGGAAATTTTTCAATAAAGGGGAAGCTTTCGTTGCAGGCTATGCAACGAAAGCTTCCCCTTTATCCAGGCTTTTTGAGCCGGAGCGCCTCGAAAATTCCTCCGGAAGAATGTTGCGTAATCTGCAACGACAAAATTCTCGTATTGACAGGCTGAAAAAGCAACTATATTATACAAAATGATGTTAGTTAAGACGAACTAACTTTACCGCGGGAGAGAAAATCGAGAGGATTCCGCCGGGAGCGCGGAGAGAATTTCGCGGCGGGGAAAAAAGATTTCGGAAGGGGAAAAGGACGGTCTTAGAGCTATGAATCTGGAGAAGACATTCAGGATGCTTCGGAAAAACTGGAAGCTTGGAAAGTATCGGAGGCTTTTGCAAAATGCGGGGCTCTGCGCGGCGACAGCGTGTATCGTGCTTCTCCTCGTCTATTTTGTCCGGGGCAGGGAGGCGGAGAAGGAGATCGAGGCGCTCCGGGCTTTGAAAAATCAGGCGGCGGCGGAGTCCCCCGCCGCACTCCCGAAGCTGGACGGACGGGAGGTCTCCGGGGAGTATCAGGAACTTTTCCTGAAGAATCCGGATCTTGTCGCCTGGCTCACGATCGACGGCACGAAGATCGATTACCCGGTCATGTGGACGCCGGAGGACCCGGAATTTTACAGCCACAGGGGCTTTGACAAGAAGGAATCGCAAAACGGCCTTCTCTTTCTGGACAAGGGCTCCCGCATCAATGAATACGGGGGAAATCTGATCGTCTACGGCCACAACATGAAGAACGGCTCCATGTTTGCGGATCTTCTCCGCTATGGGAAAAAGAGCTACTGGGAGGGGCATAAGAGCATACAGCTCGATACTTTGCAGGAGTCGCGCCGCTATGAGATCTTTGCGGCGGGGAAGAGCGGGGATCCGAAGGCGCTCCCCTATGGCTTTACGACGGCGTCCGAGAAGGAGTGCAGGGCGGCGCTGGAGGGGATGCAGGCGCTGAGCCTCTATGATACCGGGGAGAAGGGAAACTGGGGGGACGATTTCCTGACGCTCTCCACCTGCGACTACAGCACGAAGGACGGGAGATTCGTCGTGATGGCGCGGCGAGTGAAGTAGGGGCGAGGATCTTTTCATGAGGAGAGCTTTTCAAAGAGCGGTTTTTTCCGTGTTTTTCCTCCTGGCATTGCTGGGAAGAGCGCCCCTCGTATGGGCGCTTCCGAAGGGGAATTATCTTGTAACGGTGAGTCCGAGCTACCGCGATCCGGAGAGCGGAGAGATCGAGGACCCGGGAAACAATGAGGCTATAGGGCAGGGCATGACGGAGAAGCTCTGCGGAAGGAGCGGCCTTCTGGAGGTGGGAGAGGGCGGAGAGATGTATCTCACGGTCCGCTACTATCTGAGCCAGTTCGTGCGCGACGTGGGCTTCGAGGAGCGTTCCGGAGGCTCCTTCTCCCCTCTCTCCTTTCAGGAGATGCAGACGAGAGCGCCCCGGGAGGGAGCCGACAATATCGACGAGAAGTACGGCTACACGGATTACCGGATGAAGGTCAAAAGCATGGATTCTGTCTTCCGGGGGAAGGCCTATGTAGAGCCGATGGGGAGAAATGTCGTCTATTTCTTCCGCTTCGGAAATCCGGTTCCGGGGAGCGGGGATTTCGTGCTTTCTCAGGAGAATGCCCGGGCGGAGAGCTCGGGGGCTCAGGGGAGAGAGAGCAGAGGATCGGAGAGGGAAGCTTCTTATTCTGTTTCTGAGGGAGGATATCCCGAGGAAAGGGGCAGAGAGCAGAGCGAAGTCTCCCCTGATCCGGCGGAGCGCCCGGCAGCTTCCTTCTATCGGGAGTATCGGGAGAGGGATGCGGGAGATGGAGGAAATGGTGGAAATGGAGGCAATGAAGGAAATGGAAGCGGAGACGCGGATTCTCCTGTGACAGGCATCCCGGAGAAGCCCGCGGATCTTAAAGCGAGGAGAGCTTCTTCGGACGGCAGAGGGCTTTCGGGAAGCGGAGACTCTTCAGAAAGCGGAGAGAGTCTTTCCGGAAGCGGGAATCCCTCCGGAGACGGAAGCTTATCGAGAGGCGAAGGCTCCTTCGTATCCGGAGGTGAAAGCTTATCGGGAAGCGGGGATTCCGGGGACAGCGGCTATCATTTGGATACCGATTACGATCTCTCGGCGCAGCCCATGGAGGAAGCGAGGAAGCTGACGGAGCCCCTCCTGAAAAATGCGGTCGGGATCTCCGGTGAGAGCTGGAAAAAGGACGAAGCCTCCTCTCCGGAAGAAAAGGGGGAGAAAAACCATAAGAGTGAGTTCTCCGCTTCGAAGCTTGTCATGCTCTTACTGCTCGCTCTCTCCGCTGTCCTCTTAGGCTGCTTCTTCTTTTTCGGAAGGAGGAGAGATAGGGGATCGGCCGGGGATGAGAGAGCGAATGCGGAGAAGAATGGAGAAGGAAGGCCCAAAGAGCGGGGAGGAAGAGAGGAAAGATGAGGCTTTTGAGAGGAAGAGGGGGAGCTTTTTGCAGGGGAGCGGCGCTTCTTCTCGCAGCGGCAGTCCTCCTTGGCTCCTGCATCGATCAGAGCGGGGGCAGAGGGGGACAGGGGCTTTCGGAGAGCGCGGAGAGCGGGAGTGAGCTCCCCGAAAAGGAGAATACAGAAGGCGGGAGAGAGCTTCCGAAAAAGGAGAGCGCGGAGAGTGAAAGAGGGGTCCGGAAGGAGGAGAGCGAAGAGGACAGAAGCGAAGCCTCTTCCTCCCCGAGGATCGTCGCGACCAGTCCCGCGACAGTGGAAATTATGGCGAGGCTCGATCTTTCGCTGGTCGGCGTCCCGGAATCCAGCCTCTCTTCCCTCCCGTCCCGCTACAGCGCGGTGACGAGGGTCGGGACCGCCATGGGGCCGGATATGGAGATCATCAAGACGCTGAAGCCCGACTATGTCATCGGCCCCGCCTCTCTGGAGAAGGATATGGAGCCGAAGCTCCGGGCAGCGGGGCTTCAGGGGATCTTTCTGAATCTGGAGAGCGTGGAGGGACTGTATAAGAGCGTGGAGGAGCTGGGGGCACTCCTTGGAAGAGGGGAGGAGGCAGATCGGATGGTCGATGAGTTTTCCGCCTTCTACTATGCCTATCAAAAGGAACATGCGGGCCGGGAGAGTCCGAGCGTTCTGATCCTGATGGGGCTTCCGGGCTCCTATGTCGTCGCGACGGGGAAGAGCTATGTGGGAAGTCTGGTCCGGCTTGCGGGCGGGAGAAATGTCTATGAGGACGAGGCACAGGACTTCATTGTCGCAAATACGGAGGATATGCAGAGGAAGGACCCGGACATCATACTGCGGGCGGCCCACGCTCTGCCGGAGGATGTAGAGGCCATGTTTCATCAGGAATTCGAGACGAATGAGATCTGGAGACATTTCCGGGCGGTAGAGGACGGATGTGTCTACGACCTTCCCTACCAGGAGTTTGGGATGAGCGCGAAGTTCAATTTCCCGGCGGCGCTCCGGATACTGGAGCCCATGCTCTACGGAGAATGAGAAAAAAGGGAAGGAAGAAAATGAAGGAAACGAAGGAAATGAAGGGAAAAAGGGAAACGAGGGGGGAGAGATGAAGGAAATGACAGCGGAAGGAAATACGGGGAGGAGGGGGCGCACAGCAGTGTTTTTCCTCGTCGCGGCGCTGCTCCTTCTCCTTCTTTTCTGGTTTTCCGTGAACACGGGGAGCCTTCCCATCACACCGAGGGAGCTCTATCTGGGACTCTTCGTGCGCTACGATCAGAATGTCGCCGCGGTCTGGGATCTCCGCTTCCCCAGGATCCTCATCGCAATGCTCGGCGGGGCGGCGCTCTCTGTCTCCGGTGTGCTGTTCCAGGCCTGCATGAGAAATCCGATCGCCGATCCCGGCATCATCGGGATCAGCGCGGGGGCGGGCTTCGCATCCGCTCTGACCACGGCCCTCTTCCCCTCTCTCTACTTCTTCCTTCCGATCTTTTCCTTCGCCGGAGGGATCGCCGCCTGCGTGCTCGTCTATCTCCTGGCCTTTCGAAACGGACTGAATCCGCTTCGCATCATCTTAGTGGGCGTCGCGGTGAACGCGGTGTTCACGGGACTGATGCAGGCCTTCACCGCGATGAGCGGGGGAAATCTCTCCGGTGTCGCCGGGATCGCGAACGCGGGCATCTCCCAGAAGACCTGGGAGGATGTCTTCCTCCTCGCCGGCTATGCGGTGCTGGGGCTCACGCTCTCCTGGATGCTCTTCTACCAGTGCGATCTCCTGCTCCTTAGTGATCAGACGGCGGAGGGGCTCGGGCTCAATGTGACGGCCGCTCGGATCGCGGTCTCTCTGGTCGCCGTGGTGCTCGCATCCTCCGCTGCCGCGGAGCTTGGCGTAGTATCCTTCCTGGGGTTGATTGTGCCCCACATCGCAAGGCTTCTCGTCGGCTCCCGGCATAAGATCCTGATCCCCTTCTCCGCACTGGGAGGGGCGCTTCTTCTCCTTCTCGCGGACACGATCGGGCGGAGGATCGCCTTCCCCCACGAGATCCCGGCTGCGATTCTCCTCTCGATCGTCGGAGGACCGCTGCTCATCCTGCTGATCAGAAGGAGCGATAAAAGCTATGGCATATAGACTGGAAAAGGAGAGGGACATGGTGGAAGCATCGGACGCGATGGAGATCCGGGATCTCAGCTTCTCCTACGACGGGCGGGAGAAGGTGCTTTCACATATCGATCTTTGCATCCCGAAGGGAAAGATCACCGTGCTCCTTGGCGCAAACGGCTGCGGGAAGACGACGCTCTTTCGCCTTATGGCGAGGAATCTCTCCCCGGATGAGGGGGAGATTCTGCTCGGCGGAGTGAGGATAGAGGAGCTCAGCCGGAAGGAGTTCGCCCGGAGGGCGGCGATCGTTCATCAGAGCAATACTGCGCCGCCGGACCTTTGTGTGGAGACGCTGGTCGGCTACGGGAGGACGCCCTACCTCCACGCCTTCCAGAGCGCGGGATCGAAGAGTGACTGCGAAGCCATTCGCTGGGCGATGGAGCTTACGGATGTCTTAAAGCATCGGAAAAAGATGGTCTCGGAGCTCTCCGGGGGACAGCGGCAGCGGGTCTGGATCGCGGCGGCGCTGGCCCAGGAGACGGAGCTTCTGATGCTGGATGAGCCGACGAGCTTCCTCGATATCCGCTATCAGATCGAGCTTCTTCAGCTCATACGGAGGCTGAACCGGGACTACGGCATGACCATCGTCATGGTGCTCCACGACATCAACCAGGCGATCCGCTACGCGGATGAGATCGTGGGGATGAAGGACGGCAGAATCACGGCGCAGGGTCTGGCGGAGGAGCTCGTGACACCGGACTTCCTTCGGGAGCTCTACGGCATCGCGCTCCCGCTCACGGAGCTGTCGGGGCAGAAATTCGTGCTGGCGGTATGACTTATCTTCCTATTTTGCGCCGCCCGGCCGTTCCATAGGCAGGCTGCCTGCCGCAGACAGCGGCGCATAAGCAATTTACGTGCGTAAGACTACCTTTCCTGCTGCTTTGCCGCCCCGACGCAGGACGCTCTCGCTCCGACTGCCGCGGCCAGCGGCCGATAAGCGATCTTGAGAAACCAGATCGCTAAACGCCGGGGCGGCAGACGGCCTGCTCACAGGTCGACAAAGCGGCAGGCGGCAAAGGAACAGTTTTTTCGGAATTTTCGGAGAGGTGGATGCCGGGCGGAGGGAAGGCCTCCGTATCGAAAGAACACTCGATGCTCTGGAAGGGGCGAGAGGAAAACATTGTTTGATTTACAGAAGGAGGAATCAAGATGAAGACAAGAAACAAACTGGCGTCGGTAATTCTTACCATGGCTCTGCTGATCGGGACTTCCCTTTCCGCATTCGCCAGCAACCTGAATGGGCCCTTCCTGTTCCGCGATGCGGCGCTCACGAAGCAGTATCCACAGCACGCGCAGGCCTGCTTCCGGCAGGTTTTGACAGAGGAAGGAGAAGAGACGACGGGGCTGAAGGTCTACGTGAAGGATGTGACCTACTTCTTCATCACGGGGAGAATCACCTCGATGACGATTAACGGAGAGAGGAGGGAGCCTGATAAAAACCAGGTGATCACCTTCTCCGCGGTCGACAATGATCTGATCTCAAAGGACGGCGCCGTAAAGGTCAGCCTCGAGCTGAGCTATCTCGGACACAAGCACGATGTGAGAAACGTCTACCTGGATGTGATCAACTAAGGCTCTCGGGCGAAGGGCGCCCGTAAGGCATCAGGGCGGAGGGCGAAGCAGACTGCCCTCCGTCCCTCACAGGCTCTGCCCGCCGCAAAAGAGCGGGCGGAGCCTAAGTCAAGGAAAGGACCTGAATCATGAAAAAGCTTTGGAAGAGGATGATACGGAAGGGACTCGCGGGGCTCCTCTGCCTTTCGCTCCTTCTGGCTCCGGCGGCACTTCCCGGCTCTCTGCATCCCCTCGCGGCCCCGAAGGAGCAGGATCTTGCAGAGGGGGAGAGCTATCTCGTCCCGATGGAGTTCTATACGGCGGGCGCTAATACGGACTGGAGTCATCCGAAGCTGAAGAAGATGGGTCTTTTCAGTACGGTGAGGACGCAGATCTATGATCTTGCGGAGATCCGAAGGCTCGGCGGGAAGTACGAGGTCAGTCTCTACTACCACGGCTTCCATGTCTCGGATATGGTGCAGCTCATGGATATCGAAGGGGCAAAAAGGGCGGAGAAGGACGGCTACGCCTACTGCGATAAGGTTCCGATGGGAAGCTTCAATAAGCCCGCGCAGTACAAGGATCCGGGGGCAGAGGGACTGGAAAAATCCGTGAGTGCGGCGGGAGACCGCTATTGCAGGACGGACGCAAGGACCGTCCTCTTCGATGAGGAGAGGGATACGGGAAAGATCACGCTCACGCTGGAGGAGCTCTCCGGCGGGCTGTATTTCCGGAGCCTGTATACTCCAAACTCCGGTCTTCCCGTATCACAGTACATCAGCTTTGATCTCTCCAAGGCAGAGCGGATCGCAAGCTACGGGGCGGGACAGTATACGCTTGGCTATGACTGGTGCAATTACGTGGCCGCAATCAAAAGAGATGACTTTTCCCGGAAGTACACGGATCAAAGCGTAAAGATGTATGAGCGAATCTCAAAGCTTTTTGAGAGAGCCGTGGAGACGGAGGCGGACGGAGCGGGAAGGCTCCGGGCGAGCCTTCGGCTTCGCGACACGGAGGGAATTGAGAGCATCTCCCTCGCCGGGAAGAAGGGGCTGGACTTTGGCGACTCCAATAAGGCGAGGAAAAGGCTGGAGCAGGAGTTTGAGGGGACAGACTTTACGGAGCTTTGGAAAAAGGGATCGGGAAAGGATACGATCACGCTGGACTTTAAGGATATCCGGGACGGCCGCTATCTCCAGATTCTGACGGAGGAAGACAGCGCGTACAACAGCAAGAAAAAGCCGAATTCCGTACTTCGAAGGGGCTGGTATGCCTATCTTCGGCTCACGCCGAAGGTGAAGGAGGAGAGCGAGGAGGAGCGCCTCCTCTCCGGAGAGGCGGAGCTTCGCATGGCGAAGGGAGTCATACCGGAGAACAGCGAGTTCCGCTTTGAGCGGGTGGAGGGCGCGGTGAAGCCGCTCTACTGCTCGGAATACGACCTTAAGGGGGCAGCGCGCTTCAGCAGAAGCGGGAGTGCCTGCGTGAGCTACAACAGCTCCTTAAAGGCGAATGGGGAGCAGTTTTCTCTGAACGGGCAGGTGACGCTCCGCCTCAAGCTTCCGGAGGACTTTGACCTTTCGACGACGACGGTACAGATCAGTAAGAGTAGCGGAGAATTCGAAAATACCTACAGTAAGTACATCGACAGGGACAGCCGGACCTTCGTTTTCACGACGAGCCAGGCGGAGGATCTGAACGCGACCTACAGCTTCTACGATTACGGGCAGCATCTCCGGCCGGAGGAGCTTGCGGAGCTTCCGGCGGGACTCTACCGGGTGCGGCTCACGATGGCGCACGCCTCTCTGCCCTATTTCCCCTCCATGTCGAACCAGTCCATCGTGGACAATACGGGCTATCTCGAGGTCTCTGAGGCGGAGGGGAAAAAGAGCTTCCGGGTCTACTACGCCCTGGAGCCCGTCTATGTATCCGGGATCACCGGATATATGACGGGGGAGTTCTGCTGCGACGGAGAGGATCAGAGTGTCTATACGCCGGTGGAGGTCCATTCGTATTATACGGCGGAGGACGGCGGTCTCGGCTTCGACGCCTGGGCGAGGGAATATCATTTTCAGTATCTGAAGAGCCTGAGCTTCCCCCTCGGGAAAGCGCGGGACGACGGCTCCTACCTGATACGCTTCACGGTTCCGGCGATGGATGTGCACACCGGGGACGGGACCGGCGTCCAGGTCGCATCCCTTCGGATCAGCGAGCCGGAAAAGCTTGAGGACGGGGCGGCAAATCCCCTTGCAGGCCACGATAAGTCTGTACTTCGAGCCGTGATCGAGAGGGCGGAGCGCGCTCTCGAGAGCATGGATAAGGCGGGGGAGGCCTACCGCTCGCTGCAGAGCGCGGTCTCGGAGGCGAAGCAGTGCTACGCCGGGAATCCGTCGGAGGAGGAGCTCCTGAAGGGGAGGGATAAGCTTCTGCAGGCGATGAAGGATTCCGGAGCGGGAGAGGGGAAGCGTCTCTCGGACGGGGTCTATCGTCTTCCCTTTACCGTCTATGAGAATGGAGGAGAGGCTCCCTCTTCGCTCAGCGGATACTTCGGCCGCACGCTGATCCTGACAGCAGCGGGCAGTACGATGAAGCTTAAGCTTCCCCTTTCGGAGCTGGACGGAGACAGCGTCACGGAGCTTCAGTATGATAACGGGGTGATGTTAAAGGATGCGGAGAAACTTAAGGACAAAGAGGGAAGGCTCAGTGCCTTTTTGATCGACCGCGCCTATACGGAGGCGAGCTTCGAGATCGACATAAAGACAAAGCGGAAGGATTATCAGCAAACCCTCTATCTCCGGCCGGATTTCTCAAAGGCGGAGGAGTCCGCGGCGCCGGAGGAGGAGATCCGCACGCTGAAGGAGCTGATCCTGGAGCTTCAGGCACTTCGGGGAGAGGACTATACGAAGGCCTCCCTGGGGGAGGCCCGGAAGGCGGCACAGGAAGCGGCGGCGGTCTATCGGGAAACGGCGCCGGAGCGGGACGCCGTGCGGGAGCAGATCGAGAGCTTAAGACGCGCGAAGGAGGGGCTGGTCTCCCTGAAGGAGCTCCGGGAAGCGCTTTCCGAGGCGAAAAAGCTCACTCCTACGGAGGCTCTCTCTGCGGCGATTGCGAAGGCAGAGCAGCTTCTCTTAAAGGAGGATGCGACGAAGGAGGAGGTCCGGGACGCGCTCTCCGCCCTGCACTTTGCATCGGGAGGTGCCGGCGGCATCTCGCAGCTTTCCGACGGCTATTATCTCCTTCCGCTCCGGATCCTCTCTAACGGCGCGGTATCGGAAAAGTGGAAGGAGGTCTTTCGGAGGGCGGAGCTCTCTGTGAGCGGGGACAGCGCGGAGCTGATTCTTTGCCTTCGGAAGAATACGCTGCGCTCTCTGGACTTTGCCCTGTCCGGGAAGGATTTCGAGAACATGGAAATCCTGGGAAGGGACGGAGACAGCCCGGAGAGAGTGAGGATCCGTTTCCTTCGCTCGGAGGCCGAGGGGTATAAGCTTCTCCTAAGGCTTCATCAGGATCAGGATCAGGGCGAGGAGAATGTGGAGCTGCAGCTTGATTACGCTTCTTCGCAGAGCGCTGCGGATCCCGCAGAACTCTATCAGGAGCTTCTCCGCGCGAGAGCTTATCTTTCGGACGGGGAGCGCTATACAGAGGAGACGAGGGGACGGCTTTTACAGGAGATCTCCCGGACCGAGGAAGCGCTTTACGGAAGTGCTTTGAGCGAGGAGAGGATCTCCGGGCTTCTCCGGGAGCTCAGAGCCGCGGAAGCGGGACTTAAGAAGGCCGCGGATCGGAGCGCTCTGGAGGGAAGGATCGGGGAGGCCGGCGCGCTCTCCGAGCGAAGGGAGCTCTATACGGAGGAATCCTACGCGCTCCTTGCGGAGGCACTCTCCGCAGCGCGGAGGGTCTATGCGGATCCGAATGCCTCTCAGGAGGCCCTGGACACAGAGCTTCGGGCACTGGAAGCGGCGATCGACGGACTGGAGCTTCGCTCCCGGAGAGAGCTCCGCTCGGAGATCGAGGCGGCGGAGCGCTACCGCGAGGGGGAATACAGCGCAGAGAGCTGGAAGGCCTTCTCCGAGGTCCTCTCGAGAGCGAGAGAATGCTATGGGGACAGGAAACGATCCGACGCGGACTACCGGAAGGCGCTCTCCGAGCTGAGACAGGCGGAGGAGGCCCTTCGGAAGCTTCCGGAGGAGAGTGAGGCGAGACAGGCTCTCGAGGAAGCGATCCGGCTTCTCCAAAAGGAGGCGGGGGATGGCTCCCGCTATGAGGAGACGAGCTTCCGCTCCTTCTCCGGCTCACTTCACGCGGGACAGGATCTCCTGGATCACGCTGCGGACTACGGCGCGGGGGACGCGCAGTATGAGGCGGCGAAGCGGGCGCTCGCCGCGGAGTATGACGCCCTGCTTCTTCCCGATGGAATGGCGGCCGGAAGCTCCGGGCTCTCTGTCTTTGCTTCAGAGGGATTTTCGTACGGGATGGAAGAGGAGGATGCGGGATATGCGGGAGAGCTTCCCTTTGGAAGAGACAGCGCGATTGCCGCGGAGATCGCGACCCCGTCCGAGCTCCCGGATTTTGGGGAGGGGGAGCTTCCGCAGTGGGCCCTCGAGGGAGCGCTCGACAGCTCCGGCAATCTTACGGACAGCTTCGGGGAGAGTTATCCTGACGGCATCTACTCTGTGAACTGCAGTCTATGGCAGTTTTCACAGAATAAGGCGTCCATGGGAGACGGCGCCCTGGTGGATGCCTTCCCGGATCGCCCCGGGAAGCAGGCGAAGCTTCTCCTCGAGGGCGGAAGGGCCTATCTCTACGCGGGATTTCAGAGGATGGAATTCAGCGGGCTCAGCGGACATCTCCTCGACATCGTCATGCTGGACGGGCTTAAGAAGACGAACGGCGTGATCGATGAGGGAAGCTATACCGAGGTCCCCCCGGAGATCCTGGAGGAGAGCGAGGAGACGGATCGCTTCGGACCGCCTGCGGGACGGAAGTACCCGAGTCTTGTCCGCTTCGATATCACAAAGTATATGGCGGCGAGGAATCAGTACATCCCGGTCATGGTAAATGTCCCCGTCATGGGGGCGAGTGCGCGGCAGCCGGCCTATCTCCGCTGCTACTGGAGCAGTCTTGCTTTGGTCGAGGGGAAGGAGCCGGAGAAGCCGGATGAGCCGAAGAAGCCGGAGCAGCCGGGAGCAGACTTTACGGGATTTGAGACAGTGCTCAATCAGGTCAGCGCTGCGAGGGAATCGGAATATACCGAGGGGAGCTACAACGCGCTCTCCCTGAGCGTCGCGGCCGGAGAGAGGCTGAAGGCGCTGAAGGGGGCCCCGCAGAACAGCGTGGACCGGAGAATAGAGGCGCTTCGCGCGAGCTATGCCGCCCTGATTCTTAAGAAAAGGGCGGAGCCGGAGAGCCCGGATCAGCCCAATCAGCCCAAGCGTCCGGATCAGCCCAAGCGTCCGGATCAGCCCAATCGTCCGGATCAAAAATCCGATCCGTCGGCACTTCGGAGCAGGCTGCAGCTTAAGTATATGGAAGGGATCAAGGCCCTTCAGGGGAACTACACGGAGGCCTCTCTCTCCGCGCTGGAGGAAGCGATGAAGGCCGCGGTTTCGGTCCTGAACGATAAGGAGGCGACGAAGCTTCAGCTTGAGAGAGCGGTGCAGAAGCTTGAAAACGCGCTCTCCGGGCTTATCCTAAAGGAGGAGAAGCCGTCGGGGACGGTCAATCGGAAGGCGCTCTCCGCCCTGATCGCGATGGCCTCCGCCATGGATTCTTCCGCCTATACGAAAGAGAGCTGGACGAAGCTTATGGCGGCACTTGCTCTTGCGAGAAATGTATATAGCGATGAGAAGGCGACACAGGCGGAGCTCGACTCGCAGGAGGCGGCACTTCGGCTTGCGATCGAGTCCTTAAGTCCTGCGGGAAATCCCGGGGACTCCGGGGACGGCGGGGCGAAAAGGAAAAAGTCGGAGGAGAAGGAAGGCTATTACAAAGTGGGCGTCCGCCTCTGGCACGCCAGTATGAACAAGGCCTCCATGGGAGACCCGGCGGTGGGAAGCACGGCCTATGTGAAGATTGAAAACGGAGATGTCACGATGCGCCTCATCACAAAGGAGATGAAGACGAGCGGCATCACCGCGCACCTCCATCACTTCTGGATCTACCAGGACAGTGAGTATAACGAGGCAGAGCTGATCTACGAAGAGAAAAACCGCTGGATCTATGAGTTCAGCCTGCCAAACGACAGCAGCAGCTACTATAAATGTGAGGTGGATCCCCAGGTGGAGGTCATGGGGACGGATCCTGTGAAGGCGCGCCTTAAGGTGAACTGGAGCGGGAAAAAGAAGATCAGCGAGAGCAAGTGGGAGGATCTCGGCGGCTACTCCGCAGAGAGCGGGAGCAAGGAGAAAGCGAAGCTCGGCAGCACTTCCTCCGGCTCTTCTTCCTCCGAGCTTCGAAATGCAGAGACCGGGATTAGTCTCCGCGGCGCGACAGGGGGACCGGAAAATAAGCTGGAAGCGGAAAAGAAGGAGAGCGGGGAGGAGTTTGAGCGCGCAAAATCCGCTCTTTCCGATAAGGCATCGCGCTTCGTCCTCTACGACATCCGCTTAAAGTCCGGGGAGAGAGAGCTGCAGCCCTCCGGGACTGTGACTCTCCGGCTGCCGATCCCGGCGGACTATGATCCCTCGAGGCTCGCCCTCTACCGGATCAACGATGACGGGACTGCCCTGCAGCTCCCCGGATCTGTGAGCGGCTCCTTCTATGAGGTGAGTCTCGATCACTTAAGTCTCTATGCGCTCGCGGAAAAGCTTCCGGCTCCTTCGGAATCCGCGGCCCCGGGAGAGCGTGCGCTGAGCCGGGCCGGAAACGGAGGGGGCAGCGGCACAGTCCAGAGGAGCGCGGCCTCCGTCCTTCGGAGCGGGGCAGCCAGGAGCGCATCCTCCGGCGGCGGAGCGGTCAACGGGAGAAGCATCCCCTATACGGGAGACCGGATGCCGCTCAGAGGGATTCTGGCGCTGGGCCTTTTCGGACTTCTTCTCTTTATCGGAGGAGCGGCGGACGAGAGGAGGCGGAGACACGGGCGCCGTCTTTTGGGCGGCGTCTCCTCCGAGGGAGAGGGAAGGATTTCATGAAACAACTGTTTAACGGGGTCTGTATCGCACTTGGCTTTTTCTTTGCCGGGATCGGATGCGTCGGAATCGCGCTTCCGATCCTGCCCACAACCCCCTTTTTACTTCTCTCGCTCTTTTTCTTTGCGAGGGGCTCGGAGCGCTTCTGCCGCTTTTTCATGGGGACCAGGATGTATCGGAAATACCTCTTGGAGCTCAAGGAGAAAAGGCCCATGCCGCCCGGGAGAAAGCTTCGGATCCTCGCCTCGGTGACAGGAGTCTTTGCCGTCGGATTTTTCTTTTCGCCGCCCTTTGCGCGGGGGATTCTCGCACTGGTTCTGGCTCTTCATTATATCTATTTTCTCTTCTTTGTGCGGACGAAGGGAGGGGAGAGCGGGGCGGAAGCGGAGGGGGCAGAGTCCCTCTCCGAGAGGGGAGGAGATTTATGATTCGAAAGCGGCTTTTCTCCCTGATGTCGGAGTCGTCCCGGGGCGCCGTGCTTCAAAACGTGCTCTGGCAGTGGGGGACGCTTCTGTCCTCCGTCCTGAGCATGAGTATCGTGGGGCGCCTTCTCGAGTCACTCTATCTTGGGAGGATCCGCTCGGGGACGCTTCTCCTCTCCGCGGCTTTCCTTTTGCTCTCCCTGCTCCTTCGGCTGCTCTGCACGAGGAGGGCGGCGGAGGCCTCCGCGAGAGCGGGGAGCGAGGTGAAGCAGGTCCTTCGGGAGAAGCTTTACCGAAAGCTCACAGCTCTTGGCGTGGCCTATCACGAAAAGCTCGGGAGCGCGGAGGCGGTGCAGCTTTCTGCGGAGGGAGTGGAGCAGCTCGAGGTATACTTCAGTCAATATCTTCCGCAGCTTTTCTACAGTCTGCTCGCTCCGCTCACACTGTTTTTCTTCCTCTCGTTTTATTGCCTTAAGGCGAGCCTTGCGCTTCTCCTCTGCGTTCCTCTGATCCCGCTCACGATCCTTCTCGTGCAGAAGATCGCAAAGCGCCTTTTGAAAAAATACTGGGGCTCGTATACGGAGCTCGGGGGGAGCTTTCTCGAGAATCTGCAGGGACTAATCACGCTTAAGATCTACGGCGCGGACGGGAAGAAGGCGGAGGAGATGGACCGGGAGGCAGAGCGCTTCCGGAGGATGACGATGCGGGTCCTCTCCATGCAGTTAAACTCCATTATCGTGATGGACCTGATCGCCTACGGAGGCGCGGTACTCGGGATGGGGATCTGCCTTTTGGAGTTTCAGAAGGGGGCGGTCAGCCTGAGCGGGCTTCTGACCCTTCTCCTTCTCTCCGCGGATTTCTTCCTCCCGGTGCGCCTTCTCGGAAGCCTCTTCCATGTGGCGATGAACGGGATGGCGGCGTCGGACCGTCTCTTTTCGATTCTGGATCTCCCGGAGGGGAAAAGGGGGGAGAAGGAGCTTTTGGAGGGGGAGACGGAGATCCGGCTTTCGGATGTCCGCTTCTCCTATGATGGGGATCGGAGGATACTGAAGGGGATCAGTTTATTTCTTCCCGCCCGGGGCTTAAGCGCCCTCGTTGGCCTCTCCGGCTGCGGAAAGAGCACGATAGCCGGGCTTCTTGGTGGGAGAGTGAGGGGGTATGAGGGACAGATCCTTCTGAACGGGACAGAGCTTTCGGAGCTCTCGGAGGAAAGCCTCATGAGAACCGTCACCCTGGTGCGGCACGACAGCTATCTCTTTCGCGGGACGGTCCGGGAGAACCTCCTCATGGCTTCCCCTGGGGCCTCGGAGCAGAAAATGTGGGATGCCCTGAGAGAGGTAAGGCTGGAGGGATATCTCCTCTTGCAGCAGGGACTTGACACGCCCCTTTCAGAGCGAGGAGAGAATCTCTCGGGGGGGCAGCGGCAGCGCCTTGCGATCGCCCGGGCCCTTTTAAGGGATACGCCGGTCTATCTCTTTGACGAGGCGGCCTCCAATATCGACTCGGAGAGCGAGGAAAAAATCATGGAGGCGATACGGCGGCTCTCCGAAAGACGCTCTGTGCTTTTGATCTCGCACCGCCTGAAAAATGCGGTGCAGGCGGACTGCATCTATCGGATGGAGGACGGGAGAATCGCAGAGAGGGGAAGTCATGAGGAGCTTATGAGGAGGAAGGGAGGCTACGCGGCGCTGTTTTTGGCGCAGAGTGAGCTGGAGAGCTATGCCGCGGGACTCTGTCCGCTTTCGGAAGGGAGGAAATGCTATGCCTAGCAAGAGAAGATCGGGGATCCGGATCATGGGAAGGCTTTCGGTCCTGGTTCTTCCCCTCCTTCCCGTCATGCTGCTCGCCGCACTTTCCGGAGTCGCCGGGCATCTCCTTGCGGCCTTTCTCACGGTGATTGCCGCTGCGGGGGGGCTTGAAATTCTCGCTCTCCCGGTCCCCTCCTTCCTTCCCTCTACCCTCTTTGGGATCGCCGTCTTACTTATGCTTTCCGCTTTGCTCCGGTCTTTCCTTCATTATGTCGAGCAGTACTGCAACCATTACATCGCATTCCGTCTGCTCGCGCTTCTTCGGCAGAAGGTCTTTTCGGCGCTTCGGCGTCTCGCCCCGGCGAAGCTTGAGGGGAGGGAGAGGGGAGAGCTCATCTCCCTCATCACGAGCGATATCGAGCTGCTGGAGGTCTTTTACGCGCATACTCTTTCGCCGATCCTCATCGCCGCTGTGAGCTCTGTCCTCATGATCCTTTTCCTCGGAAGCTTTCATCCTCTCCTCGCTCTGCTCGCTTTCTTCGCCTATCTGACGCTCGGCGTACTCCTTCCTATGAGAAGCAGTGCCCGGGGGAGGGAGAGCGGCGTGCTCTATCAGGAGAGCTTCGGGGAGATGAACGGCTTTTTGCTGGACAGCTTCCGCGGGATGCAGGAGACGATACAGTACGGAAGGACAAAAGAGCGGCTTTCTGAGCTTAGGGAGAGATCCGGGAGACTCGCGGAGCTTAAGAGACGGCTGAAGCTTCTCGACGGAGACGCGAATGCGGAGGCGGGGGCCTGCATCAGCTTCTTCTCCTTCGGCATGCTCTTTCTCGGCATTTGGCTCAGCCTCCGGGGTCAGCTCTCCTTTTCGGCGGTTCTACTCTCTGCGACGGCCATGATGAGCTCCTTCGGCCCGACGAGCGCGCTCCTTCGGCTCTCCGGCACGCTGAATCAGACGCTCGCCTGCGGGGAGCGGGTGCTCTCCCTTTTGGAGGAGGAGCCGGAGACAGAGGAGATCGAGGGGCAGGAGGAGACGGTGTTTTCCGGCGCATCCTTTTGCGGGGTCAGCTTTTCCTACGGAGGAGAAGAGGTACTGAGGGATCTCAGTCTTCGCATCCGGGAGAGGGGCATCCTCGGGATCCACGGGCCGAGCGGCTCCGGGAAGTCGACGCTGCTCCGCCTTTTGCTGCGCTTTTGGGATGCGGACAGGGGGGAGGTGCAGATCTCCGGGAAGGATATCCGAAGAATCAATACCGCGGATCTTCGCAGGATGGAGAGCCTGCTCACGCAGGAGAGCGTGCTCTTTCAGGATACGATCGCGGAAAATATCGCACTCGGGAAAATCGGCGCAGGGCCAGAGGAGATCCGGGAGGCCGCGAGGAAGGCGTCCGTCCACGACTTTATCGAAGCGCTTCCGAAGGGCTATGATACCCCGCTCAGCGAACTCGGGGAGAATCTCTCCGGCGGAGAACGGCAGAGAATCGGCCTTGCGAGAGCCTTTCTCCACGGGGCGCCCCTACTCCTTTTGGATGAGCCTACCGCAAACCTCGATGTCCTGAATGAGGGCGCGATTTTGAAGTCTCTGAAGGAGGAGAGGGAAAACCGGACGGTCGTACTGGTCTCACACCGGGCCTCGACCCTCGGCATCGCGGATGAGATCCATGAGCTCTGAGAGCTCGGCGGAAGAAGCAGTCGATGAAGCTCTTCCGCGTCCCTTTCTTCCGGCCGATCGCTCTATAGCTTACGCCCCGGAGCGCGGTTTTTCCAGGCTTCTGTCGGCTCCCCCTATCCTTCTCCCTCTTTTTGCTTTCGAAGCTCCTCGATTCTGTCCCGGCAGAGGGCGGCCTCCTCGAAGTTCAGCTCGGCGGCGGCAGCCCTCATTCTCTTTGTGAGCTCCCGGATGAGCTTTTCCAGCTCCCGGGCACTCATGGACTCCGCGTCCTTCTGGATTCCGCTTCCGCCGTCGCTGACCGCCTTTGAGATCGCGATGAGCTCCCGTACGGCCTTTTTGATCGTGGTCGGCGTGATGCCGTGCTCTTCATTATAGGAGATCTGTATTTTCCGCCTTCGCTCGGTCTCCTGCATCGTGCGCCGCATGGAGTCTGTGATCTGATCCGCATACATGATGACATGCCCCTCGGCATTCCTCGCGGCGCGGCCTACGGTCTGGATGAGAGAGGTCTCGGAGCGGAGGAAGCCCTCCTTGTCCGCGTCCAGGATCGCGACCAGTGTGATCTCCGGGATGTCGAGACCCTCCCGGAGGAGATTGATGCCGACCAGCACGTCGAACTTTCCGAGGCGCATATCCCTTATGATGGCGGCTCTCTCCAGCGTGTCGATGTCGGAGTGGAGGTACTTGACCAGGATGCCTGCCTCCTTCAGATATTTCGTGAGATCCTCGGCCATCCGCTTTGTGAGAGTGGTGACGAGGATCTTGTGCTTTTTCTCCGTTTCCCTCCGGATCTCTCCGATGAGATCATCGATCTGGCCTCTGATCGGGCGGACGGAGATCTCGGGGTCCAGGAGGCCGGTGGGGCGGATGATCTGCTCCGCCCGGAGAAGCTCGTGCTCCGCCTCATAGTCCCCCGGCGTAGCGGAGACGAAGAGCATCTGGTTGATCTTTCTCTCGAATTCGCCGAAATTTAAGGGGCGGTTGTCCAGCGCAGATGGGAGGCGGAAGCCGTAATCGACGAGCGTCGTTTTCCGGGAGAGATTTCCGTTGTACATCCCCCGGATCTGCGGCAGACTGATGTGGCTTTCGTCCACGATGATGAGGAAATCCTCCGGGAAGTAGTCCATGAGTGTGTAGGGCGGTTCTCCGGGCGCGGAGAAGTTCAAATGCCTCGTGTAGTTCTCGATGCCGGAGCATACGCCGGTCTCCCGCAGCATCTCCACATCGAAGTTCGTCCGCTCCGAGATCCGCTGTGCCTCGAGAAGCTTGTCTTCGGACTTAAAGTAATTTACCCTTTCCTCCAGCTCCTTCAGGATATTATCGCAGGCGAGACTCAGCTTCTCCGGAGGGATGACATAGGGGCTCGCCGGAAAGATCATGACATGAGAAAGCTCCGACTTCGCCTTCCCGCTCAGCGGGTCGATGATCCGGATCCTGTCGATCTCATCTCCGAAGAATTCGATCCGGTAGGCCTGCTCTCCTTCGGACGCGGGAAAGACGTCCACGATATCTCCCATGACCCGGAAGGTCCCGCGGTGGAAGTCCATGTCGTTTCGATTGTACTGGATCTCGATCAGGTGCCGGATCATCTCGTCTCTGTCCTTGCTCTGCCCGGGTCGGAGAGAGAGGGCCATGTTGAGATATTCCGTCGGGGCACCCAGCCCGTAGATGCAGGAGACGGAGGCCACGACGACCACATCCCTTCGCTCCGAGAGGGCGGCCATCGCGGAGTTTCTGAGCTTGTCGATCTCCTCATTGATGTCGGAGTCCTTCTCGATATAGGTGTCCGTGGAGGGAACATAGGCCTCCGGCTGATAGTAATCGTAGTAGGAGACAAAGTATTCCACCGAGTTTTCCGGGAAGAATTCCTTCATCTCCGAGTAGAGCTGGGCCGCGAGCGTTTTATTGTGGGAAATGATGAGAGTCGGCCGCTTCAGCCTTTCGATCACATTCGCCATGGTAAAGGTCTTGCCGGAGCCTGTCACTCCCAGTAAGGTCTGGAATTGATTGCCCTCCTGAAAGCCCCGTACCAGCTCCTCAATGGCCTTAGGCTGGTCTCCCGTTGGCGCATAGTCCGCATGCAGTTTAAAATCCATGGATCTCTCCCCCTATACTCGGTGCATAAGGCGCAAAAATCTCCATCAGGCGCAGGATATCCCACAGGCGCTTGTCCCGGCATCCATCCCGGCATTCGAGAAGAGAGCGGGACAGAGCCATATCCGATCGGGCGGAAAGCGGAGCGCTGTCTGCACTGCGGCGCTATGAACGCGGCAGTATGACGCTGCTTCTGCGGTGCTGAAAAGAGAAACATGACTAGTATAGCAAAAATATATTGCCCGGGGAATCGAATCCGCGATATGCTCTTCAAAGAACAAAGTGACGGAAGGGCGCAGCACGCTGCGGCATCCGGAAGGGAAGCGGGGGGAGCCGGGACCTGCTGCCGGGCCATAAAGAGTGCAGCGTCCGATCAATGCTTTCAGGAGGAAAAATGGAATACAGGATTGCTGTGATAGAGGGAGACGGGATCGGTCCGGAAATCGTCCGGGAGGCAAGGAAGGTACTTCTCAGGATCGCCGCGCTTTACGGACATCATTTTGAGTTCCGGGAGCTCCTCATGGGCGGCTCTTCGATCGATCGCTTTGGAGAGCCGCTGACGGAGGAGAGCCTCGAGAAATGCAGAGCTTCGGACGCGGTGCTGATGGGATCGATCGGAGGAAAGGTCGGCGTCTCGCCCTGGTATCTTCTCCCGCCGGAAAAAAGACCGGAGGCCGGTCTTTTGAAGCTTCGGAAGGGGCTCGGGCTCTTTTGCAATCTCCGGCCGGCGAAGCTCTACCCGGAGCTTCGGAATGCCTGCCCGCTTCGGGAGTCCGTCATCGGGGACGGCTTTGACCTTATGATGGTGCGGGAACTCACCGGAGGGCTCTATTTCGGCGAAAGGAGCACAGTGAGGGAGGAGGGAGAGCTCGTCGCGAGGGACGAGCTTTGCTACCGGGAATCCGAGATCCGGAGGGTCGCGCGGAAGGCCTTTTCGATCGCCGGAGGGCGGAGAGGGAGGCTTTGCTCCGTGGACAAGGCGAATGTTCTGGACAGCTCGAGGCTTTGGAGAAGGATCGTGGAGGAGGAAGGGAAGGCTTATCCGGAGGTGGAGCTGAGCCATGCCCTCGTGGATTCCACCGCGATGCTTCTCGTGCGGAAGCCGGGCAGCTTCGATGTGATCCTGACAGAAAACATGTTCGGAGATATTCTCTCCGATGAGATGGCGGAGATCGCGGGCTCCCTCGGGATGCTTCCCTCCGCCTCCCTCCGGGAGGACCGCTTCGGTCTCTACGAGCCAAGCGGAGGCTCTGCGCCGGATATCGCGGGACAAAATATCGCGAACCCCCTGGCTGCGATACTCTCCGCCGCGATGCTCCTCCGCTATTCCCTGGAGCTTCCAAAGGAGGCAGAGGACGTGGAGACAGCCGTGGAGAAGGTCCTTCGGGACGGCTGCCGGACAAAGGACATCCTGGAGGAAAAGAAAGGGCTCAAGCTTCTCTCAACGAGAGAAATGGGAGAGGAGGTCGCAGCAAAGCTCCGCGGCCCGCTCCGCTGAACGGCCTCTCCCATGCTCTGCCGCTCTGTATGCGGAATACTCCCATCTTTTCCACGGGATAAAAAATCGAAGGGAGCAGCGAAAAAGACAGTGCCTTGATTTATGCCCCTGATTTACTTATACTGTAAAAGTCCCGTCCAATGCCCATCTGGATGCTGTGCCTGCACAGGCAGACAGCCTGAGCACGGATCAAAAAAGCTTTGGGACTGGAAGCGCCGCAGTTTTGAAGTTCATATGCTGTGGACAGATCAGCTATGGAATGCGAATATAAAAATTATAGATTCGGCCCGCCTTTTCGGCGGTGCCTTTTTCGGCATAAGGAGAGAGCATGAATGAAAACGATCTGAGAGACGGAGGACGTCTGCCCGGTCCGGGGCAGTCCTTTCTGATTTTGATCATCGCCGCGGTGCTGACCTTCTTCATCTACTCGATGGTGCAGCATTTCTTTTCGGTGCCGGATCCGCAGGAGAAGAGCTACAGCGAGTTCCTCACGATGGTGGAAAAGGATCAGATCCAGAAGGTAGAGTGGGGGGACAGCCAGATCGCCGTCTATCCGAAGGAGGGCGTGGGGGAGATCAGTGCAGCCGGGGAGAAGGATAGCTCCGAAGCCTCCCGCGGAAAGGGGAGCGGGACATATTTCGTCGTGCCGATCAATGCCGATGCGGGGCAGCTTGTGCAAAGACTCTATCAGCATCAGGTGGAGATCTATCGGAAGAAGCCGGACAATTCGAGCCTCATCATGCAGACCATGATCGGTCTTGTGATTCCCCTTATCCTCTTCTTTATCGCGATGAATTTTATGATGCGCAGGATGGGGGGCGGATCCGGCGGGGTCATGGGCGTCGGGAAGTCCACGGCGAAGATGTATATGCAGAGGGAGACCGGCGTGAGCTTTAAGGATGTCGCCGGGGAGGATGAGGCGAAGGAGAGCCTCGTGGAGATCGTGGATTTTCTGCATAATCCCGAAAAGTATGTGGATATCGGGGCGAAGCTTCCCAAGGGGGCGCTTCTCGTGGGACCGCCGGGGACGGGGAAGACCCTCCTCGCAAAGGCCGTGGCGGGGGAGGCGCAGGTTCCCTTTTACTCGCTCTCCGGCTCGGATTTTGTGGAGATGTTTGTCGGCGTTGGCGCAAGCCGGGTGAGGGATCTCTTCCGGCAGGCGGCGCAGAATGCCCCCTGTATCGTCTTCATCGATGAGATCGACGCCATCGGAAAGACGAGGGACAGCCGCTACGGCGGAAATGATGAGAGGGAGCAGACCTTGAACCAGCTCCTCTCGGAGATGGACGGCTTCGATGCGGGGAAGGGCATCATGGTGATGGGAGCAACGAACCGCCCGGAGATCTTGGATCCGGCGCTGCTTCGCCCCGGGAGATTCGACCGAAGAGTGATCGTGGAGAAGCCGGACTTAAAGGGGAGGGTCAATATCCTGAAGGTCCATGCGAAGGGCATCCAGCTCGATTCCACGGTGGATTTCGATGAGATCGCACTCGCGACGAGCGGAGCGGTCGGGGCGGATCTCGCGAATATGATGAATGAAGCCGCAATCACGGCTGTGAAGAAGGGAAGGCGGAAGGTCTCCCAGGAGGATCTTTTCGAGTCGGTCGAGGTCGTACTGGTCGGAAAGGAGAAGAAGGACCGTATTCTCTCAAAGGAGGAGCGGAGGATTGTGTCCTACCATGAGGTGGGTCACGCTTTGGTTGCGGCGATTCAGAAGCACTCCGAGCCGGTGCAGAAGATCACGATCGTCCCGAGGACCATGGGGGCGCTCGGCTATGTGATGCAGGTGCCGGAGGAGGAGAAGTATCTCAACACGAAGGCGGAGCTCCACGATATGATGGTCGGTTTTCTGGCCGGGAGAGCGGCGGAGGAGCTGGTCTTTGAGACTGTGACCACCGGGGCCGCCAATGATATCGAGAATGCGACGAAGATCGCGAGATCAATGGTGACGCAGTACGGGATGTCGGACAAGTTCGGCCTCATGGGACTTGCGACACAGGAGAGCATGTATCTGAGCGGAAAGAGCGTGATGAACTGCGGGGATTACACCGCGACCGAGGTGGACCGGGAGGTCGCCCTCATCTTAAAACAGTGTTACGGGGAGGCGAGGAGGATTCTGAGCGAGAACCGCTATGCGCTGGACCGGATCGCGGAATTTCTGATCGAGCAGGAGACTATAACCGGAAAGGAATTCATGAGGATTCTGGAGGAGGTCCGGAGCGAGCAGGGAAATGCGGGATCATCCGGCGTCTCCGGAGAGAACGGGGGAGCCGCGGGATCGGAGACAGCGGGCACAGAGGAGGGAGAGAAGGGAAGCGAGGGCGCGGAGACGGAGGACCCGGAGCGGAAGCGGAGCTTCGAGGAGGCGAGAGCCGCCTATACGGACTACGGGAGATAGCTCACATACTCCATCACATCGGAGACCCCGCAGCCGAAAATCTTGCATATCTCATGGATGGTCTCCGTGGAGACCGGCAGGTTTTTCCGGAGCCTGTGAAGCTGGCTCGCGGAGATTTTGTGATGGTGGATCAGATGATACTGCGTGACTTTAGTGGCGGAGAGCAGCCGCCAGAAGGGGGAGTAGCTGATCATGATTTCTCCTTTTTTGGGAAAGAGGCTTCGAAGCCGGAATTATAAAACGAATCGAAATTATAATAAGAAAAAGGGATGCCTGCATGGTAAGGGATGCCTGCACGCTTTGGGAGAAGGAAGTCTCCCTCCCTTTCATAATAGCAGGAAATGCGGGACTTTGGCGAAGATCTTCATCGGGGCATTGAACATATTTTCTGTGCTGGCTTTGGTGATCTTTCTGAAAAAATGTTCGGACCGGGAAAGAAATCAGCTTCGCCTGGAGAGCTATTGCTTTCGCTCCGGAAAGATCAAGAGGGCGCACCGCTTTCTTTTTTTGACGGATGTCCATGAGAAGGAATTCGGGGAGAAGAATGAGGAGCTGCTCCGAAGGATCCGCGCGCTCCGCCCCGACTTCATCCTGCTCGGCGGAGATCTCGTGGTCTGCCATAAAAGGAGGAGCGAGCGGGATAGGGTGCGAAAATCGGTTCGCCTCCTCCGCGCCCTGGGGAGAGAGTTTCCGGTTTATCTCGCTCTCGGGAATCACGAGGAGCGCCTCTTTGAGAAGGCCGGCTGGAGGGGGCGGTATTTTCGCGCAGAGTACCCGAGGAGGGAGCATGCAAAGAGCCGGGAAAATGCGGCCCGCCTCGAGCGGGGGATCGGGGCCGTCCGCCTTTTGGATAAGGAGACCGTTCTTCCGAAGGGCGAGCTCTCGGATCTCAGCCTGAGCGGGGTGAGCCTCCCGATGGAATATTACCGGCCGCTGCCCTTTCGGAAAAAGGAGCCGCTTTCGCCCGCGGAGCTTCGCCGCGCCGCGGGCTTTCCGGAGGATGGGGCGAAGGGGCGCTACCATATCTTTCTCCTTCACACGCCGCTCTACGATGAGGAGGCGGTCCGAAGCGGGGCGGATCTCGTACTTTCCGGGCATCTGCACGGCGGGATGATCCGGCTTCCCCTGATCGGGGGAGTGATGACCCCGCAGTACCGCCTTTTTGTGAAAAAGGTGTCGGGACTCTTTCCCCTTCGCGGGGGAAACCTTGTCATAAGCCGGGGAATCGGGACGCATACCGTCAATATCCGTCTGAACAATCCGCCGGAGCTCAGCCTCATCACGCTGCTGCCGGAGAGGGAGGAAGAGAGAGGGAATGGAGAGACTGCGCTATAAGCTGGATGTCTTCGAGGGTCCGCTGGATCTTCTCCTGCAGCTCATCGAAAAAAATAAGATCGATATCTATGATATTCCGATCGCGGAGATCACGGAGCAATACCTGGATTATGTAAACCGGCTCGAGGAGGAGGATCTGGACATCGTCTCGGACTTTCTCGTGATGGCCGCGACGCTGCTCGAAATCAAATCCAGAATGCTGCTCCCCCGGGAGCTCGACGAAGAGGGAGAGGAGATCGATCCCCGGGCGGAGCTTGTGGAACGCCTCCTCGAATACAAGAAGTACAAGTATATCAGCCGGATCCTCCGGGAGAAGGAGGAGGACGCGGACAGAGTTTTCTACGGGAGCGGGGCGATGCCGGAGGAGGTCCTCCGCTACACGCCTCCTCTGGATCTCACGGAGCTTCTCAAGGGGCTCAGTCTGGAAAAGCTTTGGGAGGCCCTTGAGGATCTTTTCCGGAGGAGAGAGGATGCGGTGGACCGGGTCCGCTCGAAGTTCGGCGTGATCCGGAGGGAGAGAGTGAGCCTCTCCGGCAGGATCCGGGATGTCCTGTCCTATGCGAGGCGCCATGGGCGCTTCTCCTTCCGGCACATGATCCGGAAAAAGGAGGACCGCATGGACATCGTGGTCAGCTTTCTCGCGGTTCTCGAGCTTATGAAGATGGGGAAAATCACATTGATGCAGGATGCGCCCTTCTCCGATATGGATATCCAGGTAGTGGGCGGAGAGGAGGGAGAGGGGGAGCCCGATCTCACAGAGGTGGAGGAATTTGACGGATGAGCTTGAATCCGGTACAGGAAAGGCTTGTGGGAGAAATCGACGAGGAATACAAGGAGGAGCTTCGCGAGGAGGAGAAAATCGTGGAGGCTCTGCTTTTTGCGATGGGCCGGGCCGTCAGCAGGGAGGAGATCGCGACGGCGCTTGGGACGGGGCCTGAGGCCGCAGAGGAGGCCGCGGAGAGGCTCTACCGGAGCTACCGGGAGCGAAACGGAGGCATCCTGATCCGAAGACTCGAGGAGAGCTATCAGATGTACACGAATCCCGCGCAGTTTGAGGCGCTGATCCGGGTTGCGAAGCATCCGAAAAAGCCGGTGATGACGGATGTCGTCATGGAGACACTCGCGATCGTCGCCTACCGGCAACCTGTCACAAAGGCGGAGATCGAGAAGATACGCGGCGTGAAATCGGATCATGCGGTGAATCGTCTCGTCGAGTACGGACTGATCTATGAGGAGGGAAGGCTCAATGCGCCGGGCCGCCCCGCCCTCTTTGCGACGACGGAGGAGTTCCTCCGCCGCTTTGGTGCAGAGAGCATAAAGGATCTCCCGGCGCTCAGCGAGGAGATCGAGGCTTCCATCGAGACCGAGGTCAAGGAAGAGCTTGCGGACGCCCTCGGCCTCAGCGGCGAGGAGGAAGAGGCGGCCTCCGGGGACGCCCTTCCGCCGTCCTCCTCCGAAGGAGAGACTGCGGCATCTCCACGTCTTTCTGAAGAAGAGGCCCCGGCAGATCCGCTCTCCTCCGAAGAGGAAGAGAAGGAAGAAGAGACTGCTGGGGAGGCTCTTCCGCCGTCTCCCTCTGAAGAAGAAAAAGAAGAAGAGACCGCGGCGCCTTCGATCCTTTCCGAAGAAGGAACTCCGGCGCCCCCGCATATTTCCGAAGAAGAGGCTCCGGCAGCTCCGCTCTCCTTCGAAGAGGAAGAGAAGGAAGAAGCGGCCGCCGAGGAGGCCCTTCCGCTGTCTCCCTCCGAATGGGAGGAGGAAATCGTTCTCTCTGCCCTGCAGGAAGAGGAGAATGAAGCGGCTGCTTCGACTGCTTTCGAGGAAAAAGAGGAGGCTCCCACGCCGCCCTTATTCCAAAAAGAGGAAATTCCTCCGAAGGCTCCTTCCGAGGGAAGGGATGAGGCAAAGGAGGAAGCGAATGCACCGCACCCGGAAAGCGGGGCAGGAGCCGGAGAAGAGCCCGGGCCGGTGTAAAATGGCGGCGAGGCAAAGGATCCGACTCCTGCCGAAGCATCAGCGGAGGATGGAGGAGCCCCGGCGGGGCAGCGAAGCGAGGGACGAAGGGAGAACGGAAAAAATGGAAGAAAAGCTCAAGGTCCGCTACCACTCGAAGGAGATCGAGAAGCTGACTTATATAGAAGGAAAGGGAGACTGGATTGATCTTCGCTCCGCGGAGGAGCGGAAGATCAAAAAGGGAGAGTTCTGCCGGATCAGTCTCGGAATTTCCGTGGAGCTTCCCCAGGGCTATGAGATGCTGGTCGCGCCCCGGAGCTCCACCTTTCAGAACTTCGGCCTGATTCAGCCCAATTCTCCCGGCGTGGTGGATGAGAGCTACTGCGGAGACAATGATATCCTGATGATGCCGGTCTATGCGCTCCGTGACACAGAGATTCATATCAATGACAGGATCTGTCAGTTCCGCATCCTAAGGCATCAGCCGAGACTCTGCTTTGAAGAGGTGGAAAGTCTGGAAAATGAGGACCGGGGCGGCTTCGGTGCGACGGGCATCCGCTGATAGGCCGCGCTCTGTCTTTTGGAAAACGCGGATATGCCCCGCCCATGCTTTACCGAAGAAGTGGCGGCAGGGCATCGGAGGGAGAATCGCCCCGAAAAGGAGGAACCCGTGAAGAAAAGAAAAGATTTGTCGGGAAAGGGAAAAGCGGCGGCGCTTTTACTTCTGTTTTTCGCCCTGACGCTCTCCTCCTGCGCAAACCGGGAGGCGGAGGAGCTCCGGCTCTCCGGCATAGAGCTCGTGGAAAAGGGAAAATATGAAGAGGCGGTGAAGAAGCTGGATGAGGCCCTCGATAAAAGCCACGGCAGGGTCTCCAGGCTTCAGTTCGACATTCTCACCTACCGCGCGGAATCGGAATACATGCTCGGAGATCTCGATGCGGCATCGCACACACTGGAGATCCTGGAAAAGGTGGATAAGAAACGGGAGGTCTATCAGAAGCTGAAGGAGAGAGTGAACGCGAAGCTCCTCCTTCGGCAGGCATCCCGGAGTCTCGATGAGGGAAAGCTCGAGGAGGCGAGGAGCTTTTTGGATCAGGCGAGAGCCGCGGGACTGTCCGCGGACCGGGACCTCGTCTTTGACGAAGCCGTTTACCTGGAGCGCTCCGCGAGATGGGAGGAGGCTTACCGCGCCTTCACGGACTATACAAACCGCTGGAACGGAGACAAGGATGCGGAGCGCGAGCTCGCCTTCCTGAAAACCCGTGTCGAAGCACTCAGCCAAAACACCCTCCTCACTGACCAGCCGTTGCAAAGACAATGAACAAAAGCAGCTCCTGATGCGGATATTCTTGCTTGCAAGACAAAAGAGATCAGTATATGATGATTACAGTGTCTAAAGTCCGGGGCCGCGCCGTGCGAGCACGGGCGCGGGAGGAGGACTTTAAGACACGCCCGGACAGGAGCAGGAAGTGGGGGGAAGCCCCACGGGAATGCGACTGTCAGGGCGCATGACGGGAGGCGCGAAGCGCCTTTAAAGATCAGATCAGTGAGGGCGGCAGGAGCAGGATAAGGGAAGCAGAGGAGGCGGGATGAAAGCTTACGAAAAGATGAGCGTGGAAGAGCTTGAGCAGCTGATCCGCGAACTGAAAAAGGAATACGAAAGATATCAGGCGATGGAGATGAGCCTCGACATGAGCCGCGGAAAGCCCTGCAAGGAGCAGCTCGACCTCTCTATGGGACTTATGGACGCGCTGAACAGCGATGCGGACATGTTCTGTGAGGACGGGACGGACTGCAGAAATTACGGAGTGCTGAACGGGATCGCAGAGGCCAAGGTCCTGATTTCCGATATGATGGAGAACAATCCGGACAACATCATCATCTACGGAAACTCCTCTCTGAATGTGATGTATGACTCCATTTCCCGTTCCATGACCCACGGTGTGATGGGGAATGTCCCCTGGTGCCGGTTGGATAAGGTGAAGTGGCTCTGCCCGGTCCCGGGCTATGACAGGCACTTCAGCATCACGGAGTACTTCGGAATCGAGATGATTCCGGTCCCGATGACGCCGAGCGGCCCGGATATGGCTCTTGTCGAGAGACTGGTCAGAGAGGATGAGAGCATCAAGGGGATTTGGTGTGTGCCGAAGTATTCCAACCCCCAGGGCTACAGCTACAGCGACGAGACGGTCCGGAGGTTCGCGAGGCTGCAGCCCGCGGCAAAGGATTTCCGGATTTACTGGGACAATGCCTACGGCGTGCATCACCTCTATGACAAGGAGCAGGATTACCTGATCGAGATTCTCGCGGAGTGCAAGAGGGCGGGGAATCCGGACCTCGTCTATAAGTTCTCCTCCACCTCGAAGATTACCTTCCCGGGCTCCGGTATCGCCGCGATCGCCGCGAGCTCCAACAATCTGGAGGATATTCAGAGACAGCTCCGCTATCAGACGATCGGCCATGATAAGGTGAATCAGCTCCGTCACGTGCGCTTCTTCGAGGATATTCATAATATGATCGAGCATATGAGGAAGCACGCGGATATCCTGCGCCCCAAGTTCGAGACTGTGGAGACGATACTGGAGAAAAACCTGGGAGGCCTCGGCATCGGGAGCTGGACCAAGCCGAAGGGGGGCTACTTTATCAGCTTTGACACCATGGACGGCTGCGCGAAGGAGGTGGCCGCGAAGTGCAAGAAGGCCGGCGTGAAGCTGACTCCTGCCGGTGCGACCTATCCCTATGGGAAGGACCCGCGGGATTCCAATATCCGCATCGCCCCGACCTATCCTCCGATCGAGGATCTCCGCACGGCGTCGCAGCTCTTCTGTCTCTGCGTGAAGCTTGTGAGCGCACAGCATCTTCTGAAGGAGAAGAGCAAGGGAAAGGGCGCGGAGCCCAAGGCCTGATAAGCGGGGGAGGATCACTGCCCTCCGGGCGCGGGGAAGCGGCCGGGGGGATGTTTTTGCAGGGCGCGGAGACTTGCCATGAAGGATAAGATCAATAAACTGGCCAGGGGCATAGTGGATCTCAGTGCTCCGAGCCTCTATGTCGCGGAGTCCTCTCTGGAGGGAGAGCTGGAGCCGGGGGAGAATGAGAGGTTTCGCTTGAACATTTCCTCCCGGAACGGGGTCAGCATGAAGGGGCTGGTCTACTCCGATCATATTTTTGTAAAGGTGGAGAGAGCGGCCTTCGGGGGGATCCGCAGCAGTGTTCCCCTCCTCGTCGAGGGGGGAGATCTCTCCGCCGGGGAGGAGTTAAAGGGGAAGCTCTCCGTGATAAGCAACGGGGGGGAGCTTCAGATCCCCTATTGCTTTCGCGCGAGGCTTTCTCCGGAGCTTCGGGAGATCCGGAGGCTTCGGCGCACAGAGGATTTCCTCCGCTTATATGAGGAGGATCCAAAGCTCGCCCTGCAGCTTTTTCGGAGAAAGGATTTCCGGGAGGCTCCTTTTCTGGAGGATTCGCGCGCAAGGCTTTATTTTCGCGCCTTTTCCGGAAACGCCGGAAATGCCGGGAAGCGGGAGCTGCAGGAGTTTTCCGCCGCGCTGAGAAGGCAGAGCCGGGGAGCGGAAACAGAGCGGAGAGAGAGGGGAGCAGAGACCGGGACAGCTCCCTTCGGAGAGAGAAGCTTTTATCTGAGCGAGGAGGAGCTCAAGGACCCAAGGAGAGTCGAGGAGATGGCCCGCCGCCTGATCGAAGCGGATATCGCGGACCCGGAGGCCTTCCTCATTTATCAAAGAGCGATAGAGAGCGGCTCCCGCCTCACAAGGCTCTACGAGTACTGCATCTATGCCCTGCCGGACAGCGGGATTAGGCTTCCGAGGGAGCTCTACCTCTACTTCGCCTATGAGAGCCGCCTCGAGGAGAGGATGAAGCTTCCCCTTTACAGCAATGTCCTTCGGAACTTCCAGGAGGACTCCGATATTTATCAGAGCTTTGAGCGGGAGATCCAGCGCTTTGCCATCGACAAGCTTCTCGCCGGGAAGATCGATGAGCGCCTCTCCCTGATCTATGAGCGGATGATCTATCCGGACATGGTGGACCGCAGGATCGCGAGGGTTCTGCCGCAGCTGCTCTACACCTGTGAGGTCTTTGTGGAGGACCCCAGGATGAAGAAGCTCATCCTGCTGCAGCCGGAGCTTCGCCGGGAGGAGAGCTTCCCGATCCGGGACGGACGGGTCTTTTTCCCGCAGTATTTCCCGGAGGCCGTCATCCTCTTTCAGGATGAGGAGGGGAGGCGCTACGGGGGAGTTCCCTATGAAAAGCGGCGTCTTCTGCATAAGCCGGAGCTGGAGAAGCGCTGCATGGAGCTTGTCCCGGAGCAGGTCTTTTTCCGACTTCTCCGGGCGGAGCAGGTGCTCCGAAGCGGGATCCGGAGCACCGCGGAGCTCGCCTTCCTGGAAAAGGAATCGGAGAGTCCTCTGATCTCCTCGGACTTTCGCCATGCGATCCTGGTATCCGTCCTCCGCTGCCACAGCAAGCTCACGGAGCGGGAGGCGGCCTCCCTTACGAAGAGGGATCTGGATTATCTGAAGGGGATCGCAAAGGAGGGGAAGAGCCTCGGGGAGAGGACGCTTCTTTTTTCTGATCTTCTGAAGCGGGGGGAGTATGAGAGCGCTTCGGAGCTCCTTCTGTCCCACAGAATCGGATGGGACAGGCTCCTCATCTCTGATTTCTTTCACGGGAGCATGGAGAGGGAGAGCCATGAGGAGCTCTTTTTGCTGGAGGGGAAGAAACTCTTTGACAGCGGAGCCGGGGATTTCACTCTCCTTCAGTTCCTGCTGGAGCATTACAATGGTCTTTCCGACGAGATGGATCGAATTCTTAGAAGGGCGCTGGAGAAGGAAAGAGGAGAGGACGCGAGAGAGACAGGCGGCTTCCGGGAGGCGGAGCGGAGCATGGCAGAGCGCCTGCTCGCCCAGCTCCTTTTTACGGAGCGCAGGGAGAAGCTGGATGAGGTCTACGACATCTATGCCTCCCTCGGGGGCGGGGAGCTCCTTAAGAGAGCGTGGCTCAGTCAGAGGGCTGCGGACTATTTTCTGCTCGGAAGGTCTGTCCCCGAGCGCATCTTTCAGCTTTTGGGAGAGGAGATCGACAGCGAGAGCAGGATAGAAAAGATCCCGCTTCTCTACCTCCTCTCTCTGAGCCTTCATTACTCGGAGAAGAAGTCTCTCACGGAGAAGGAGAGGGAGCTTTTGTCCGGGATTCTGAGGGAGCTCAGGAGGAAAAACATCTTTTTTCGCTATATGGAGAAGTTTCGCGATTCGCCGCTGCTCCCGGAGCTTCCGGCAGGGCGGAACTTTCTGGAGTATCGGGGGGAGAGAGAGGGAAAGCCGAGGCTCTTCGTGCGGATTCTCCCGGGGGAGAAGAACTTCCACGAGGAGGAATTTCAGCGGGCCTTTCAGAATATCTATACCGCCGCTCTGCCCCTTTTTGCGGGGGAGGAGGCGGAGTATCGGATCTATGAGGGGAACGGAGCGGAGCCGGTAAAGAGCGGAAGCATACGTCCGGAGAGGACGGCCGGCTGGGCGGAAAACGGTCTCTTCGGCCTGCTGGATCGGATGGGGCGCCTCTATGAAGAGGGAAGAGGAGAGGAGCTCAGGGACACCATGCTTCTCTATCTGGAGAAGGAAGCCATGATCGAGACACTCTTTTCCGATTGAGGAAGATCAGGCATCGCTGACAGGCATTCGCGTTTCGGCCCCCCGAGCTATGGAATAGGATATGAAATGATACGAAATGGGAAGACGAAACGGGCAGAAGAGGCGGAGAAGGACAGCGGGAGGATGCGGGAGATGGTAATGGAAGAGACGGAGAGACGGATCGGCCTGTCCCTTGGGGAGAGGCGCACGGCTCTTTGTACGGATGGGGGGAGGAAGCAGCTTTCCTTCCCCACTGTGCTCTGCCGATCAAAGCGGGGAGAGGAATGGAGGATCGGGGAGGCTGCTCTGGAGATGGGCCGGGAAGGCTCCGGCTTCCTGCTGGAGCAGCTTTTTTCCCTTTACCGAAAGGGAGAGAGCGCGTCGCTCGGGGATCGGAAATACAGCGCAGAGGAGCTCATGGAGACCTTTCTCCGACTCGTCCTGGAGGAAGCCGGCGGAGGGGAGAAAAGAGACGGGAAAGAGGAGGAGAAGGAGAAAGAGCAGGAGGAGAGCGGAGAACAGGAGCAGGGCCCGGAGGCCCTGATCGAGGAGATCGAGGATGTGGTTTCGGAGCCGGAGGATCCTCCCGTTTCCGAAGAGGCGGAGGCAGAAGCGGAGGAGGAGTCCGGCGGAGAGGCTTTTCCGGATTTTCTGCCCGGCAGATCGATCCTCGTCGTCTCGCTCCGCTTTATGGACCAGGCGCTCATGGAGCGGCTCCGCGCTCTCCTTTCCGCCATGCTCGGGGAGAGCTTTGAGCTATGCATCCTCACGCACACAGAGAGCTTCATCCACTATATGCTGAGGCAGGAAAAGCTCCTCTACAACCGAAAGGTCGGGATGTTTGAGCTCGAGGACCGAAGCCTCTCTTACTATGAGCTCCGCGTCACACAGGGGGCGAAGAAGTGCGCCTTCGCGTTTTCCGAGCCGCAGGATGAGTCCATCTCGCTGGAGGCTTTGGAGACGGAGTCCGGGCAGAAGACGGGGGACAGGATCCTGCGAAGGCTCGCGGAGAGAAAGCTGCAAAAGGGAAACTACGGTCTTGTGATGCTCTGCGGAAAGGGCTTCGAGAATACGGACTTTGCGAGAAACTTCATGTCCTATCTCCTGAAGGGAAGGAAGGTGTGCACGGAGCAGCAGCTCATTGCCTTGGGAGCGCTCTACTACAGCGAGGTGCTCGCCGCGGAGAGGACGGAGGACTGCAGACTTCTCTGTGACAGCAGGGTCTGCTGCGATATTTCCCTCCGGGTCAGCGTGAGGGAACGGGACAAGAGCCTGATTCTGGCCTCTGCCGGGGAGCCCTGGATGGGGCTTTCCACCGAGCACGAGCTGATTCTGGACGGCCAGAACTATATTGACTTTCGCTTGAGTCCCGCGAGCTCGATGGGGAGTGCCTCCCAGCTTCGCATGCATCTGAACGGCTTCCCGGAGAGGAAGGACCGGAGCGTGCGGATCGTCCTTAAGACGAGCTTTCCGGATGGGGAGCATTTCCGGGTCGAGGTGAGGGACGATGGCTTCGGAGAGATCTACCCCTCCAGCGGAGCGGTTCTGACGGAGGAGCTGGATCTTAGAAAAACGGCGGGAGGAGCGTAATGGGACTGATCCTTTGCACGAAGAAGGCGGAGCATCCCTTCTACTATGAGACTCTGGATAAAAATCTCTGGAGCATGCAGGAGCTCTGCTATGTGCTTTTGCATTATCCAGTCCTCCTGCCGGAGAGCATCGTGGATGAGAAGCTCTGCCAATGGCTCCAGGAGGAGCTCGGCTTTTCCTATCTCGCGGAGAAGCTGAAGAGCTATATCGGGCAGGAGGAGAAGCGGAATCTCGCCCTGCTCCGCATTCTGCGGGAGGGGAATTACTGCGCGGAGTGGGAGCTGAGGGAATACGAGCAGAGGCTCGCCGCGATCCGGGTCCTCTCCCCCGCGGAATTTTCGGAGAAGCAGGGGGATGCGTATCTTTCCCTCAAGCGTTACCGGAAGGCCGCGGAGGCCTATCAGAAGGCGGAGTCGGAGGAGCACAGCCCGACGAGGAAGAGAAAGCTGGCGGACAGCTATGTGGCACTCACCCGCTTCCATCAGGCCGGTGAGATCTATGAGGAGCTCTATCAGAGTGAGAAGATGAAGGAGGCTCTGAAGCGGCTCTATTTTCTCGGGCGGCTGGAGCCCTCGGAGAACCGGGGGAGAAGATATGCGAAGGACTTCCGGGAGGCGGGGAAGGAGGCCTGGGACCGACAATATGCCGCGGCGAGAAAGAATGCGGAAAATACAGAGAAAATCAAACGGCTCCGTGCGCTCTATGAGAAGGATCCGAAGGACTTCTGCCGCCTGGCGGGGGAGGAGATCGGAAGATGGAAGGCGGAGTACCGGAGCAGAAATTGAGCGCGCTGCCATTATGCCCGGGCACGGAATCGGAGCGCCTGAGTGCCTGGGCCAGCGCCAGAGCGTGTAAAATTTATAGCTATACGTCATGCCTGAGAACAGACGAGAGAAGCAGCAGGGAGTAAGGCTTTAGCGTCGCCGGAAAGCGGCACAGGATTTTCAGTGGATACAAGTTGAGGGAGAAGACGAATGAAAGAACTGGCAAAAACCTATTGCCCGGAGGAAGTGGAGGAGCGCATCTATGAGATGTGGCTTAAGGGGGGATATTTCCACGCGGAGGTCAATCCGAAGAAGAAGCCCTATACGATTATGATGCCGCCGCCCAATATCACCGGGCAGCTCCACATGGGGCACGCTTTGGACAATACGCTCCAGGACAGTCTGATCCGCTGGAAGAGGATGGAGGGCTATGAAGCCCTCTGGCAGCCCGGCTGCGATCACGCCGCGATCGCGACGGAGGTCAGGGTCACGAATGAGCTGAAGGCGCGGGGGATCGACAAGCATGCACTCGGCAGAGAGGGCTTTCTAAAGGAGGCCTGGAGCTGGAAGGAGGAGTACGAGAAGCGGATCGTGAATCAGCTTCACAAGATCGGATCCTCCGCGGACTGGGACAGACTTCGCTTTACGATGGATGAGGGCTGCTCCCGGGCCGTGCAGACGGCCTTTCTTTCCCTCTACAGAAAGGGCTATATCTACCGCGGTTCCCGCATCGTGAATTACTGTCCGCACTGCAGGACCTCCCTCTCCGACGCCGAGGTGGTCCATGAGGAGCAGGACGGCTTCTTTTGGCATATCGACTATCCCATCGTCGGAGAAGAGGGGAGATTCGTGGAGATCGCGACGACCCGCCCGGAGACTCTGCTCGGAGACAGCGCGGTCGCGGTCAATCCGGAGGATGAGAGATATCAGGATCTTGTGGGCAAGGAGCTGATCCTTCCGCTCACGGGGCGGAGGATCCCGGTGATCGCGGACAGCTATGTGGATCGGGATTTCGGGACCGGCTGTGTGAAGATCACCCCGGCCCACGACCCGAATGATTTCGAGGTCGGAAAGCGCCACGGGCTCCCGGAGATCAATATCTTAAATGACGATGCCTCGATTCATCTTCCCGGCTCGAAGTACGACGGCATGGACCGCTACGAGGCCAGGAAGCAGATCGTGGAGGATCTGAAGGCGGAGGGACTTTTGGTAAAGGTCGTGCCGCATCGGCACAATGTGGGGACCCACGACCGCTGCGGGACCACGGTGGAGCCCATGGTAAAGCCCCAGTGGTTTGTCCGGATGGAGGAGCTCGCGAAGCCCGCGATCGAGGCGCTTAAGAGCGGAGAGCTCCGCTTTATCCCGGAAAATTACGGAAAGACCTATCTCCACTGGCTGGAAAATATCCGCGACTGGTGCATTTCGAGGCAGCTTTGGTGGGGACACAGGATCCCGGCCTATTACTGCGATGACTGCGGGGAGCTGATCGTCTCCGAGGAAGCGCCGAAGTGCTGCGAAAAATGCGGCTCTACTCATTTTCATCAGGACGAGGACACACTGGACACCTGGTTTTCCAGCGCGCTCTGGCCCTTTGAGACGCTCGGCTGGCCGGAAAAGACGGCGGAGCTCTCCTATTTCTATCCGACGGATGTCCTCGTCACGGCCTATGACATCATCTTCTTCTGGGTCGTCCGCATGGTCTTCTCCGGGATCGAGCAGACCGGAAAGCTCCCCTTCCGCCATGTCCTGATCCACGGCCTGGTCCGGGACGATCAGGGTCGGAAGATGAGCAAATCCCTCGGAAACGGCATCGACCCCCTGGAGGTCATCCGAAAATACGGGGCGGATGCGCTTCGCATGACGCTTCTCAGCGGAAACGCGCCGGGAAATGATATGCGCTTTTACTGGTCGAAGGCCGAGGCGGGCAGAAACTTCATGAACAAGGTCTGGAACGCCTCCCGCTTTATCATGATGAATCTGGACGAGGAGAGTCTCTCTGACCTCCGGGGAGAGGGGGGCGGAGAGCTGGATGCCATCCTGGAGAGAAGCCGCCCGAAGGAGCTCTATGCGGCGGACCGCTGGATCCTCTCCCGCATGAATCATACTGCGCAGGAGATCGAGAGAAACCTCTCTTCCTATGATCTCGGCATCGCCCTGGATAAGATCCAGAGCTTCCTCTGGGAGGAGTTTTGCGACTGGTTCATCGAGATGGTAAAGCCGCGCCTTCACGGGGAGGACAGGGAGAGCCGGATCGCCGCGCTCTGGACGCTCTGTGAGGTGCTCATGTGCTCTCTGAAGCTTCTGCACCCCTTCTGTCCCTTCATCACGGAGGAGATTTATGACACGCTCTCCGAGCTCTTCCTCGCGGAGGGGAAGGTCCCGCTTATGAGGAGCAGATGGGTTTTCTACCGGGAGGATTTCAACTTCCCGGAGGACGAGGAGGAGATCGAGGCCGTGAAGGAGGCCGTCCGCGCGATCCGCGCCGTCCGAAACGAGATGAACGCCGCGCCCTCCCGGAAGACCAGAGTTTATCTTGTGAGCGGGGACAGCCGTGTAAGAAAAATGTTTCGGCATAGTAAGGTATTCTTCGCTACCCTTGCCTTCGCCTCCGATGTTATAATTCAGGACGACAGGAATGGAATCGCAGAGGGCTCTGTCTCCGTTGTGATCCCGAAGGCGAATATCTACATCCCGCTCGAAGAGCTTGTGGATATCAAAAAGGAGCTGGAACGACTCGGGAAGGAAGAGAAGCGTCTTCTCGGGGAGATCAGCCGCTCGGAGGGGATGCTCTCCAATGAGCGCTTTGTCCAGAAGGCGCCGGAGGAAAAGGTCAAAGAGGAGAGGAGCAAGCTGCAAAAATATCAAGAGATGCTCACGGCTCTCCGGGAGAGGCTTTCACAGCTTCGGGGGAGTGCCGCGCTCTGAATGCCGGCGGAGGACGCTTTTTCAGATTTTCCCTCTGCCGGAAGGTATGGAGGGTAAAATGAAGTTCAAGATAAAAAATTTCGGATTTCTCGTCGTGTTGCTTTTTCTGTCGCTCTCGGCTCCTCTCCTTTGCCGCGCGGAGGAGAGAAGCGCGGGAAAGGAGGAGTTGAAGGCGGTGAAGGCGGGGAAGCAGGCCGCCTTTCAGTGGGAGAACAACGGAAGCTACTGGAAGCTTCTCTATCTCGATACGAAGAATGCCGCCTGGAAGTATGCGAGGAGACAGTGGGTGCAGATCGGGGATCGCTACTACTACTTCCTCGACGATGGGAAGCTCGCGGAGGGCTGGTTTCAGGATCCCGCAAAGAAGGAGAGCTGGTATTTCGCGGAGTGCGACAGCGCAAAGCACGACAACCCGAATGCGGGGAGAGTCCTGACCGGCTGGGCGGTAATCCCGGACAGTACGGGCGTGACGCAGCATTTCTACTTCGGTGCATCGGCGAAGGGACGCCCCAGCGGCATGTACCAGGGAGAGGGGGAGTACTACAAGAGCTACGAGATCGACGGCAAAAAATACAGCTTCGATGCCGCCGGACATTGCTCCTCGAAGGACTATCCCGCGGGCATCGAAAGCTTCGCTCTGAAGAGAGTCTGATGCGCTTTGAAGGGATTTGATATGAAGCTTCGGCTTATCGCTGCCGGAAAAATAAAGGAGAGGTCTCTGAGGGACGCTGCCGCGGAATACGTGAAGCGTCTCTCTTCCTTTTGTACGCTGGAAATCGCGGAGGTCCCGGATGAAAAAACTCCGGAGCACGCTCCGGAGGCCATAGAAAGAAAAATCAAGGAGATCGAGGGGAAGAGGCTTCTCGCGAAGGTGCCGGGAAAGTCCTTTCTCATTGTGCTTGCGATCGAGGGAAGAGCGCTCTCCTCGGAGGAGCTCGCCGGGAAGCTCTCGGAGCTTATGCTCCGAGGTCAGTCCGACATCAGTATCCTGATCGGAGGATCCCTCGGGGTATCGGAGGAGGTCCTGCAGAGAGCGGATTTCCTTTTGAGCTTTTCCCGGATGACCTTCCCGCACCAGCTGATGCGCCTCATCGCGCTGGAGCAGCTCTATCGCTCCTTCAAGATCAACGCGGGGGAACCCTATCACAAATAGGATTTACTGTCTGCATTCCCTCACTTCCTCCTCCTCGGAGACGAAGCGGCGGATCTTATCCTCGATGAGGCTCCGGTCCAGAGAGAGGGAGAGGGAGAGCTCCTCATAGAGCGTGCTCTCCGCCTGCTCCATATAGTGGAGGTCGCAGAGCGTGAGCTTCTTCCCCTGCCTTGCCCGTTCCGTCTTCCGGTGCTGCAGCGTCTTAATGACGCGGAGGAGCTCATCGGGTTCGCAGCTTCTGATGCATTCCCGACAGGCCTCCTCTCTTGCTCTTGGATTCCGAATGGACAGGGGAAGGATGAGCCCCATGCTCTGAAGGAAATGCTCCGCCTCCTCCCGACTCATGACCGGCCTCATCCGGATCCGCATCTCCTCGACAGGGGCGTAGATCGCTGCCTGCGCTTTTTTGAGCGGCTCCAGAATATAGTAATTTTTGTCCTTTGGGATGCCCTCCAGATTCAACGTAGTGATGCCCGTAATTTTATGCACTCCTTTGCATCCGTAAACGACGTAGGTTCCGGACTGAAACATTCTGCCCTCCTTTCTTTAATTTATAGAGTCCTCTTGACAGAAAAAGACAGAACCCATATAATACAAATTTTATCAGAGCGGAGACGGCATTTCCAGTCTTTTCCGGGATTTCGGAAAAGATTAGCGTTATACCCAAATACTGACATTTTTCTGAAGAAAATCAGGGCATAAAAGGAAGAATTTTAAATTGCACGGGATTTTATACAAAAAGTGCATGAGTCCGCCTTCCTGCACCGCCTGATCTCTGTGCATACAGCGGAGTTTTTCCGACGGGCAGCATCGCTTTTTCCGCTTCCTTCCGCCCCGGCACTGACTTTTCGCCGGGGCTTTTACAGCGCCGGAGGATATGCTAAAATATCAGGCGGCTTCGTTTTCGGGAAAGATCGGAAGAAAGGGTTTTCTCATGCGTTTTTCGGGGAAGAAGGAGGGCAGGGAGGCACTGCTCTATATCGTCACGGGAGTCTTCACGACTCTTGTGAATTTTTTCGTCTTCAGTCTCCTGGATTTTGGACTTGCCCGACTCGGAGTAGCGGGGAAGCTGGCCTATAAGTTTGCCTATGCCGCCGCCTTTCTCGCTGCGGTGATCTTTGCCTATTGGAGCAATAAGCTCTATGTCTTTCAGAATAAAGACATGTCCCTTCCGCGGCTTTTGCGGGAATTTTCCGCCTTTCTCGCAGCGCGGCTTTTCTCGGGGGCGGTATGCTTCCTCCTCATGATCCTCCTTGTGGACATCATGGAGCTCGGGCACAGTCTCGCCTGGGCGCTGAGCTCCGTCTTCAACCTGGGCTTTAATTATCTTGCGAGCAAATTCTGGATCTTCAGGGAGAAAATGCATGAATAAAAAGATCGTCCGCTCATCTGACGCCTACCTTCTGTCCTTCCTCATACCGGTGCTCAGCATGATCGTCATATTCTTCGCGCGGGGCATCTTTCCCTTCGGGAGGGAGAGCTTTCTCAGGACGGATATGTATCATCAGTACGCCCCCTTCTTCTCGGAATTTCAATATAAGCTCCGCCACGGCGGGAGTCTTCTCTACAGCTGGAATGTGGGCCTCGGCGTGAATTTCTCCGCGCTCTATTCCTATTATCTCGCGAGCCCGGTGAACTTTCTGATCCTTCTCGTGCCAAAGAAGCTCGTCATTGAGTTCATGACCTATCTTATCGTTTTAAAGATCGGCCTCTCGGGACTTTCTGCGGCATTTTACTTTCGGAAGCATTATCACAGGACGAACTTCGGCTGCTGTTTTTTCGGCATCCTCTATGCCATGAGCGGCTACGTTGCGGCATATTCCTGGAATATCATGTGGCTGGACTGCATCCTCCTCTTCCCACTCATTCTCCTCGGGATGGAGCGCATGCTCTCCGGCGGAAGCCCCGTGCTCTACACACTGACACTGGGGCTTTCCATCCTCTCGAACTATTATATCTCCATCATGATCTGCCTCTTTCTGTTTCTCTCCTTCCTCTCCTATCTTATCCTGGACGGGAGGGAGGGGCTGCCGTTCCTCTGGAGGAGGGCAGGGCGCTTCTTTCTCTATTCTCTGATCGCGGGGGGACTCGCCGCCGTGACGCTCCTTCCGGAGATCTATGCCTTAAAGGGCACCGCGTCCGGGGATATCAACTTCCCCGAGACCGCAAAGCAATACTTCGGGATCATCGATATGTTTGCCCGCCATATGCCGCTTGTGGAGACGGAGCAGGGCCTGGATCACTGGCCGAACCTCTACTCCGGAACTGTCACCTTCCTGCTCCTTCCGATGTATTTTCTGAACGGGAAAATCTCTCTTCGAAAGAAGCTTGCGAGCGGACTGCTCCTCCTCTTTTTTTATCTGAGCTTTTCCATCAATATCCTGAACTTCATCTGGCACGGCCTTCATTACCCGAACAGTCTGCCGTGCAGACAGAGCTTCCTCTATATCTTCATGCTGCTCTGCCTTTGCTATGAGGCCTACCTGAAAAGAAAGGCCACGGGGCTCAGAGAACTCGGGATTTCCCTCGCCTCAGCCCTCTCCTTTATCATCCTTTGCCAGAAGGTGGTGACTGACGACGCCTTTCACTGGGCTGTCTTCTATACGGCGATCCTCTTCGTACTGCTCTACTACCTTCTCTTTTACCTGGAGAAGAAGGGAGGGCTGAATTATAATGCGCTCCTTCTCTCCGCCCTCGCACTCCTCGGCATGGAGTGCGCGATCAATATGGCCGCGACCTCGGTCACGACCACATCGAGGACCTCCTATACGGCGGACAATGCGGATACGATACGGCTCGTGCGGGCCGTCCGGGCGGAGGACAAGAGCTTCTGCCGCTTTGAGAAGATGACGAGAAAGACGAAGGATGACGGGGCATTTCTGAATTTTCCGAGTGTATCTATCTTCTCCTCGACCGCCTATAAGGAGTGCTCTGACTTTTTCCGAAAGATCGGCTGCGAGGCCTCTACGAATGCCTATTCCATCACCGGCTCGACTCCGCTTGTCAATATGCTTTTTTCCGTGAAGTATGATATCTACTCCGAGGAGCCCGCGGCGGCGGAAAAGAGGGGCCTGTCCTATCGGGACGGCTCCGGAGAGATGCTCCTTTATCAAAATGAGTATTCCCTTCCGCCGGGACTCTTCCTGAGAGAGGAGGAGCTCACGAACTGGCACACAGATATGGGGACGCCCGCTCTGGTGCAGAACTCCTTCTGCGACGCGATGCAGAGCTCCCCGGTGCTGATCCCGGTGATCGGGAATTTCCAGGAGAAGGATTACAGCTTCACGGCGGATACGGCGGGGGAATACTATGTCTATGTGACGAATCCGAAGCTAAAGCAGGTGAAGGCGAAGCTCGCCTCCGGGGAAAAGAGCTTTGAAAATGTGGACCGGGGCTATTTTCTGGAGCTTGGCTATCTGAGCGAGGGGGAGGAGGTGCGTCTCACGGCGGATACCGCGGGGCAGAGCATGGACTGTGAGGCCTATCGCTTCGACTTTACGGCGCTGAAGGAGCTCTATCGAAAGCTCTCCGGAAGAAGCTGGGAGCCAAAGCTTCACACGGACACAAAGCTCTCCGGCTCGGCGACACCCTCGGAGGATTCCACACTCCTCCTCTTTGTGCCCTATGATGAGGGCTGGAGCGCCAGAGTGGACGGGAGGAAGGTAAAGCCGGTGAAGGCGCTGAACTGCTTTCTCGGGATCCCGCTGGATGCGGGAGTGCACGAGATCACGCTCAGCTACATTCCAAAGGGGCTTTTCCTCGGAATCCTCTGTTCGATTCTCTCCCTTTGCCTCTTCCTCCTCCTCTTTTTCCTCTCCCGGAGAAGCTGGAGGGAAGGGAAATGGAAGAGAAGGGAGAAGAGATACCGGGGGGCTCCGGATTTTATCGCTCTGACCTCCGAGAGAGCGAATACTTCCGAAGAGGATGAGTTTTCCGAAGGGGATGAGCTTCTCAAAGAGAATGAGCTTCCCGAAGAAGATGAGCTGCCCGCGGGGGGAGAGGAAGTAAGGGAAGGAAAGGAGGATTCCCCGTCTTTTTCGGAGGAGAGAGAGGCGGAAGAAAGAGGAGTCTTTTCGGACTTTGAAGACCTGGAGGACTGCGAGGAACTGGAGGAGTACGGGGATCCGGAGGACTGCGAAGAGCTGGCGGGCGAAGAAGAGCCGGAGGAGAAACCGAGCCGGAACCCGCGGGAAGGAAGAGCAGAGGAAGAGGCTGAAGCAGAAGAGCCGGAGGATTTCTCCCTTCCGCTGATGGAGGAGGAGAGAGCGGCAGGGGACAGAGCAGCTGCGCCGGAATTTAAGCAAAGTCCGGAGGAAGGCGGCTCAGAGCCGGAAGAGAAACCGAGCCGGAACCCGCGGGAAGACAAAGCGGAGGAAGAAAAAGGCTGGAATCCGTGGGAAGGAAGAGCAGAAAAGAAGAGGGGACGGAATCCGCGGAGAAATGAGGCAGAGGCAGAGGCGGAAGAGATGGAGCTGGAGGATCTTTTCGCTGAGGAGCTGAGTGAGCTTCCGGACAGTGGAAAGAGCGAAGGAGAGGAGAAGGAATGAAGCTTTGGGGAGGGAGATTCAGAGGAAAGACAGACGAACTGGTGGAGAGATTCAATGCCTCTCTCCCCTTCGACAGAAGGCTTTACCGGGAGGATATCGAGGGCTCCGTCGCTCACGCCAGGATGCTCGGAAAGCAGGGGATTCTATCGGAAAAGGACGCGGAGAGCATCATCAGAGGACTCTATGGCATCCTGTCGGACATCGAGAGCGGAAGGCTTGTGATCGAAGGGGACTCGGAGGATATCCACAGCTTTATCGAAGCGGAGCTTACGAAGCGGATCGGAGAGGCGGGGAAGCGTCTTCACACCGGGAGATCCAGAAATGATCAGGTGGCACTCGACATGAAGCTCTATACGAGAGAGGAGCTGGACCGGATGAAGGAGGAGCTCGCGGAGCTGATCGGGGTCCTCACAGAGCTCATGGAAAGGCACAGGGAGAGCTATATGCCGGGCTTTACACACCTGCAAAAGGCGCAGCCCACGACTCTTGCGCATCATCTCGGCGCTTACCGGGAGATGTTTCGGCGGGACTGCTCAAGGCTTTCGGACTGTAGGAATAGACTCAACGAATCGCCGCTTGGTGCGGGTGCCTTCGCCGGGACGAGCTATCCTCTGGACCGGGAGATGACGGCCGCGGAGCTTGGCTTTGACCGGGCGAGCGAGAATTCCATGGATGCTGTCTCCGACCGGGATTATCTCCTGGAATATCTCTTCGATCTCTCTCTCATCGCCATGCACCTGTCCCGCCTCAGCGAGGAGCTCATCCTGTGGAATTCCAATGAATACCGTTTTCTCCGGCTTTCCGACGCCTATTCCACCGGCTCCAGCATCATGCCGCAGAAGAAGAATCCGGATATCGCGGAGCTCATCCGCGGGAAGTGCGGGAGGGTATACGGGGATCTCTTCTCGCTCCTCACAGTCATGAAGGGGCTTCCCCTTGCCTATAATAAGGACATGCAGGAGGATAAGGAGGCCGCCTTCGACGCCATGGATACCGTGCGGGATTCCGTGCGGCTGATGAGTGGAATGCTGAAGACGATCGAATGGGACACGGAGCGGATGAGGGAGAGCGCAAAACGCGGCTTCAGCAACGCAACGGATGTCGCAGACTACCTGGTCGGAAAGGGGATTCCCTTCCGCACTGCGCACGGCATCGTCGGGGAGCTCGTCCTCTACTGCGAGGGGAAGGGGTGCTCCCTGGACGAGCTGAGCCTTCCGGAATTTAAAGCGATTTGTCCGGAGATCGAGGACGATATCTACGGGGAGATTTCTCTGGAGAGCTGTGTGAAAAAGCGGAGAACGAAGGGAGCCCCGGGGGCGCTCTGAGAGGGAATACGGCATCTTGTTGAATAAATTTCATAGAAAATAGAATAAAAATCCAAATTCTGCTTGCCTTTTCCGTCCTCCGGTAGTAAGATACAGCTTGATTTCGGAACGGGCGGACTGCCCGCGGGATGAATTTCAGGGCGGGGGAGGATCCGCCGGAAAGGCAGGATATATGGGAAAGCTGATGCCGAAAAACAAGACGCAGGGGGAAAAGGTTGTGCTGGCGTATTCCGGAGGACTGGATACGACGGCGATTATCCCCTGGCTGAAGGAGAACTTCGGCTATGAGGTCATCTGTGTCTGTGTCGATGTAGGACAGGGGGAGGAGCTGGACGGCCTCTCGGAGAGAGCGAAGCTCTCCGGGGCGGCGAAGCTCTACATCGAGGACATCAGCGATGATTTCTGTGAGAACTATGTGCTTCCCTGCATCCGGGCCAATGCCTGCTATGAGAATAAGTATCTGCTCGGAACCGCGATGGCCCGCCCGGCTATCGCAAAGCGCCTTGTGGAGATCGCGCGGAAGGAAGGCGCGAAGGCGATCTGCCACGGCGCAACGGGAAAGGGAAATGATCAGATCCGCTTTGAGCTTGCCATAAAGGCCCTGGCTCCCGACCTCGATATCCTCGCACCGTGGCGGATGAGCGATGTCTGGACCTTCCGCTCCAGAGAGGATGAAATCGCCTACTGCAAGGAGAAGGGGATCGATCTCGCCTTCGGCTCCCACGAGAATTCCTACAGTCGGGACCGAAATCTCTGGCATATCTCCCACGAGGGGCTGGAGCTGGAAAATCCGGAGAACGCGCCGGATTATGAGCACATGCTCGTGCTTTCCGTGACTCCGGAGAAAGCCCCGGACCAGAGGACGGAGCTCAGCATCGACTGGGAGAAGGGGAAGCCCGTCGCCCTGAACGGAAGGAAGATGAGCCTGCGGGAGATCCTCACGGAGCTCAACCGGATCGGCGGAGCGAACGGCATCGGCATCACGGATATCGTCGAAAACCGTGTGGTCGGCATGAAGAGCCGGGGCGTCTATGAGACACCCGGCGGAACGATCCTGATAGAAGCCCATAAGCAGCTGGAGGAGCTGATCCTGGATCGGCAGACCATGGAATTCAAGGAGCTTGCTGACGTGAAGTTCGCGCAGACCGTCTACGAGGGAAAGTGGTTTGCTCCGCTCCGGGAAGCGCTGGAGGCCTTCGTCTCCTCCACACAGAAATACGTGAGCGGGAGAACGAAGCTTGCGCTCTATAAGGGAAATATCATAAGGGCCGGCGTGAGCTCCCCCTACTCCCTCTACAACGAATCTCTCGCAAGCTTTGCGACCGGTGATCTCTACGACCATCACGATGCCTCCGGCTTCATCACCCTCTTCGGTCTTCCGGAAAAGGTGCGCGCCGTGAAGCTGCAGGAGACAGAAAAAGCATAATAGAGCAGGAAAGACCCGTTTATGGCAAGCAAAACAGCCGCTCGCGAAAGCAGGGCGGCTGTTTTGCTGCGCCCAAAGTATCACCGTGATTTACAGAGAAATATGCGAAAAATTCTGAAAAGCATCCCAACTAAGCTATGCAAAAAGCATAATTTTGTATATAATGATTCCAGTGCCGGGCGTTTTCGCCCGTGATATCTGCATAAAAAGGGATACCGGAGCCTGGGACACGTCTCTCTATAAGAGAGAGGGGGCCTGACAATGAGTCCTTATAGTTATAATTTGCCTGTCTGATGGTTATGGATTTGTCTTCGCAGGAGCGGAATCCGCATCGATCTTCATCGGATAGGACTTTTACAGCATCATATAAAGGAGGAAAGCAAATGGCAGAGGAAAAAAAGGAATCCGGGACAAAGAGACTGGGAGATCAGGAGCTCGGTGATTTCCTGACGAGGCTCGCTTCCGCATCTCCGATCCCCGGCGGAGGAGGAGCGTCCGCTCTTTCCGGAGCCTGCGGCGTATGCCTCGGAATGATGGTCGGGAATCTGACGACGGGAAAGAAGCGCTATGCGGACTTCGAGGAGAGGCTCGGGGAAATTATGAAGGAGCTCTCCGTTTTGAAGGAGGATTTCATGCGCCTTGCGGAGAGAGATGAGGAGGTTTTTCTGCCGCTCTCGAAGGCCTACGGACTCCCGAAGGAGACGGAGGAGCAGCGCCTGGAAAAGGACAGGATTATGGAGAAATGCCTTCATGAGGCGAGCCTTGTGCCGCTGGAGATCATGGAGACCGCGGTAAAGGCGCTTCTGCTCGTCGAGGAGCTGGCGGAGAGAGGGTCCCGGATTGCGGTTTCCGATGCCGGAGTCAGCGCGGAATTTCTGAATACCGCGGTCCTCGGGGGCGCGATGAATGTCATCATCAATGTAAAGGCCATGAAGGATCGCGACTTTGCGGAGAAGACAAAGGAGAAGCTTCTCAGCCTGAAAAAGGAGGGGGCAGAGCGCGCGGAGAAGATCTACTGCATGGTGGAAAAGAGCCTGGAATCATAGACGGGATGTCCACACCGGGATCGCCGGTGTGATGATAGGAAAGGTCCCTTCGAAAGACGGCATTGGCCGTCTTTCGGAGGGGGCGGAAAGAGGTGAAAAATGCAGGAATTACGGGGAAAACTGGTTGTGGAGAAGCTGAAGGAGGAATGCCTTAAGCGCTGCGAGAGCCATCACGGGAAGGTTCCTACGCTTGCGATCATCCGGGTCGGGGCGAAGGAAGCGGACATCTCCTATCAGAGGGGGGTGCGGAAGCGCTTTCTTGATTTCGGCCTGGAGGTAAAGGACTATGAGCTCCCGGAGGACGCGAGCGATGAGGAGTTCCAGAAGGCCTTCGATTTCATCAACGATGACCCGGAGATCAACGGAATTCTTATCATGAGACCGCTGCCTCCCAAGATCAATGAGAAGGAGATTCTCCGAAAGCTCCGCCCGGAGAAGGACCTGGACTGCATTACGAAGGAAAATATCGCGGGGGTCATGCTGGGAGAGCCCTCGGCCTTCGCCCCCTGTACCGCGCAGGCCGTCATTGAAATGCTGAAGGGCTATGAGATCCCGATCGCGGGGAAGAGAGTGGTTATTCTGGGGCGCTCCATGGTCGTGGGGAAGCCCCTCTCGATGCTTTTCCTGAAGGAGAACGCGACCGTCACCGTCTGCCATTCAAAGTCCGAGAATCTGAAGGAGATCACAAAGGAGGCGGATATCCTGGTCGTCGCGATCGGAAAGGCGAAGTTCGTCGGGTCGAGCTATATCCGAGAGGGCGCGATCGTGGTCGATGTCGGCATCAACATGGACGAGGAGGGCAAGCTCTGCGGAGACTGCGATTACGATACCATGACGGAGAAGGCCTCCATGCTGAGTCCGGTGCCGGGAGGACTCGGCTCCGTCACGACGGCAGTGCTCGCAAAGCATCTGATCCGAGCAGCAGAGCTCCAATGGGGAGAGTAAGGAGCAGCCGGGAAGGGCCGATCCTAGGAGAGGGAAGAGAGATTCCGGAAAAGAGAGCGATGAAAAATATCAAAAGCTATAAAAATATCGTCTTCGACATGGGAAATGTCCTGATTGATTACGATGAGGATCGTGTGAGCCGGAAATTCAGCGGGAACGAAGCGCTGATCCGGGAGGTCCACAATACGGTTTTCTGCTCTTCGGAGTGGCTGAAGCTGGACGCCGGTCTGATTTCGGAGGAGGAGGCGGAGAGGCGCTGGCTCCCCCGCCTCTCCTCGGAAGAGGCGAGGGAGCTCGCAAGAAAGGCCTTTTCCCAGTGGCATCTCTATAATATGAGGGAAAAGCCCGGGAGTGCGGAAATTATCCGCGGTCTCCACGAGAGGGGGCAGCGGATCTTTATCCTTTCCAACGCGAACCTTCGTCTTCCGGGCTGCTACCGGAGGGTGATGCCGCTGCCGGAGCTCTATGACGGCGTTTTCTTTTCCGCGGAGCACCGCTGCATTAAGCCGCAGGATATCATTTACGAGCGCTTCTTCCGGCTCTTTTCCCTGCGGCCCTCGGAATGCTTCTTCGTCGATGATCTGCCGGAGAACATAGAGGCCGCGTCTATTGCGGGGATGGATGGTTTCGTGTTTTCGGACGGAAGGGCGGAGACGCTGAAGGAACTCTTTGAACTGTAACCGCTTACAGACAGGATAGCCCTTTACTGAAAAAATATCCTGGTTTATAATAAAATTTGGATATCAAAGGTGATTCTGCGGGACCTTGTTTCGTCTGCAGCTGCGGAGGGACATGTCTTAAGGCTTTTCCTCTGCGCCTTTTTAACGGCAGCGGGAAGGGACGGCGGAATCACAGTATCTCCGGATCCAGGATAGGCGACAAGATGACTTTAGGAGGCTAAGCGATGGCTAGAAAATGGGTTTACCTGTTCACGGAAGGAAATGCCGACATGAGAGAGCTCCTCGGGGGCAAGGGGGCAAACCTCGCGGAGATGACCAATATCGGTCTCCCCGTCCCGCAGGGCTTTACGATCACGACGGAGGCCTGTACGCAGTACTATGAAGACGGGCGGGAGATCAATCCGGAGATCATGGCTCAGATCGAAGAGTATGTGAAGAAAATGGAGGGAATCACCGGGAAGAAATTCGGGGATCACGAGAATCCGCTCCTGGTCTCGGTTCGTTCCGGTGCGAGAGCCTCCATGCCCGGCATGATGGATACCATCCTGAACCTGGGACTCAACGAGGAGGTCGTGAAGGTCATCGCCGAGAAATCAAAGAATCCGAGATGGGCCTGGGACTGCTATCGGCGCTTCATCCAGATGTACTCCGATGTCGTGATGGAGGTCGGAAAGAAGTATTTCGAAGAGCTGATCGATAAGATGAAGGCCCAGAGAGGCGTGAAGCAGGATGTAGAGCTCACAGCGGATGATCTCCGCGAGCTGGCGGAGCAGTTCAAGGCCGCATATAAAGAGAAGATCGGCTCCGACTTCCCGGATGATCCCAAGGCTCAGCTCTACGGCGCGATCAAGGCGGTCTTCCGCTCCTGGGATAATCCCCGCGCCAATGTCTACCGCCGTGACAACGATATCCCCTATTCCTGGGGGACGGCGGTCAATGTACAGTCCATGGCCTTTGGAAATATGGGAGATGACTGCGGCACCGGCGTGGCCTTTACCAGAGATCCGGCGACCGGGGAGAAGGGACTTTTCGGTGAATTCCTGACCAATGCACAGGGAGAGGATGTCGTGGCCGGTGTCCGCACCCCGATGCACATCAAGGAGATGGAGCAGAAGTTCCCGGAGGCCTTCCAGCAGTTTGTCTCGGTCTGCAAGACCCTGGAGGAGCATTATCGGGATATGCAGGATATGGAGTTTACCGTTGAGCACGGGAAGCTCTATATGCTGCAGACCAGAAACGGAAAGAGGACGGCGCAGGCCGCACTTAAGATTGCCTGCGATCTGGTGGACGAGGGCATGAGGACGGAGAAGGAGGCGGTCGCGATGATCGATCCCCGGAATCTGGACACCCTCCTGCACCCGCAGTTTGACCAGAAGGCCCTGAAGGCTGCGACGCCGCTGGGCAGAGGACTGGGCGCATCTCCGGGAGCCGCCTGCGGAAAGGTCGTGTTCACGGCGGATGACGCGGTGGACTGGGCGAAGAGAGGAGAGAAGGTCGTTCTTGTCCGTCTGGAGACCTCTCCGGAGGATATCACCGGCATGAAGTCCGCCCAGGGCATCCTGACTGTCCGCGGCGGTATGACGAGTCACGCGGCTGTCGTTGCGAGAGGCATGGGAACCTGCTGCGTCTCCGGCTGCGGTGATATCGTCATGGACGAGGCGAACCGGAAGTTCACGCTCGCCGGCAAGACCTTCCATGAGGGAGATTTCATCAGCATCGATGGAACCAGCGGAAATATCTATGAGGGACTGATCCCGACAGTGGACGCGGTGATCGCCGGGGAGTTCGGCCGCATCATGGGCTGGGCGGATAAATTCCGGAAGCTCGCCGTGCGGACGAATGCGGATACGCCGAGAGACGCGAAGAAGGCGAGAGAGCTCGGGGCGGAGGGCATCGGCCTTTGCCGGACGGAGCATATGTTCTTTGATCCGGAGAGGATCGAGGCCTTCCGGGAGATGATCTGCTCCGACACCGTGGAGGAGAGAGAGGAGGCCTTGGCGAAGATCCTGCCCTATCAGCAGGGTGACTTCGAGGCCATCTATGAGGCCCTGGAGGGGAATCCCGTGACGATCCGCTTCCTGGATCCGCCTCTCCACGAGTTCGTCCCGACCGAGGAGGCCGAGATCGAGAAGCTCGCTAAGGCGAAGAAGAAGACGGTCCAGGAGATCCGGGATATCATCAGCTCCCTTCATGAGTTCAACCCGATGATGGGGCACAGAGGCTGCCGCCTCACTGTGACTTATCCGGAGATCGCCGCGATGCAGACAAGAGCCGTTATCCGCGCTGCGATCAATGTGCAGAAGAAGCATCCGGACTGGAAGCTCGAGCCGGAGATCATGATCCCGCTGACCTGCGAGGACAAGGAGCTTCGCTATGTGAAGAAAACGGTTGTCGAGACCGCGGATCAGGAGATCAAGGCGGCGGGCAGCAGCTTAAGCTACCAGGTGGGAACCATGATCGAGATTCCGAGAGCCTGCCTCACCGCGGATCTGATCGCGAAGGATGCGGACTTCTTCTGCTTCGGGACGAATGATCTCACGCAGATGTGCTTCGGCTTCTCGAGAGACGACGCCGGTAAGTTCTTAAACGCCTACTATGACGCGAAGATCTTCGAGTCGGATCCCTTCGCAAAGCTCGATCAGGAGGGCGTAGGGAAGCTTATGAAGATGGCGGTCGATCTCGGAAGACCCGCGAATCCGAAGCTCCATGTCGGAATCTGCGGAGAGCACGGCGGAGATCCTTCCTCCGTGGAGTTCTGCCATGACATCGGACTGGACTATGTCTCCTGCTCCCCCTTCCGTGTGCCGGTGGCGAGGCTTGCGGCCGCACAGGCGGAGATCAGGAACCCCAGGTAGATCCTGAGGGCATCGGTCTTTGAGCTGCCGTATTTCATGAGAGAGGAGCTGCCGAAGAGATTCGGCAGCTCCTTTTAGGATTTCAGTATTCAGGCTTTCCTCAGTTCCCGTATAGTTTATAAAGGGAGAGGAATCACGGAAAGCGCGAAAAGCGAAATAGGATCCGGGCTGGGATGGAAACAATGCTGTGTCAGCCTTTGTCGTCCAGCCGGATCCCCGCGAGCAGGGAGCCAAGGCCGAAGCGCATGGGCTCACTGTCCAGCTTCTCCTTTCCGTCATAGTGTATGAGCTGAAAATCAGGGTCCTTTTCCAGCTTTTCGATGATATATCCGGTATTGATGGAGTCATCCAGGCCGTTATGGGCCTTTCCATCCGGCGTGATCCCGCAGAGAGAGAGCGCCTCCTCCAGGCTTACCTTCCGCCCGAGGCGGTAGCGCTCCCCGAAAATTTTCTGGTAATCCACCCAGCGCTCCTGCTCCATGAAGCGTTCGATCGCCTCCTCCGAAATCTCCTTCAGATCCAGCTCCCGACGAAGCTGAGAGTAGTCACTCCCGCTCCAGGTATAAATCTTATATTCCCCCTTTTCCGAGACTCTCTGCTCAAGCTCCAAAAGCGCCTCCCGGAGCTTTTTGCTCTCCTTCACCTGTCTCCTTTGGATACCGGTGAGATTTGCGATGAAGCGGTCGATCACGCCGTGCTCCGGGTGCACGTAGAGACTGATCTCCTCCATATTCCGGAAGCTCTCGTCCAGGAGCACCGCGCCGATCTGAATGATCTCCATGGGGCAAAGGTAGCCCCTGCTCTGATATTCCCTGGGGACCTTGCACATCTCAAGATCCAGGACCAAATAATTCAAGGCGTTTCCTCTTTTCTTTCCGATCACGCGGCACATTTCTCCGCAGGGAGATCATAGCATTCGAAAACAGGATCTGCAAGGCTCTGCGCCCTCTTTTCCGCTTTCGGGGAAGCCGCAGTCCCTTTTATCCTTTCGTTATGGTAGAATGATTCCTGTGGATGAGCTGAGGAGCTCTGCATAAGAAGAGGAAAGGAAGAGATTGGATATGATACGGGGAAGGATTGAAATCTGGGATCGGGAGAAAAGACAGTGCAAGGCAGTTTCCGAGGGGAGTGAGCCCGGGCTCTTCTATCAGGATTGCTATGAGGAGGGAGACTTTATCCTGCTCAGCGGGCTCGTGCCGGGAAAGGCATACCGGGTCCGGCTGGACGCCTGTCTCGACGAAGTGCTGCTCTATGCCAAAAAGGACAGCTTCCGCTATGAGATTCCCTTCGGGGAGGCGACATCCACATATCCGCCCATGGCCTTCACGAAGGGCTCAGGCCTTTTGTATCTCCGGGAGGCTTCCCCGGAGGAGGATGGCGCCTACAGAAACCTCGCCCTGAATCCTTATGATCAGCATGGGGAGACGGGCATCTTCCCCCATGCCCATGCCAATGTGGAGACCCGAGGAGAAGCGGTATTTGCCGCTAAAAATGCGATAGACGGTGTGAAGCTCTGCCAAGGACACGGAAGGTGGCCGTATCAGTCCTGGGGCATCAACCGAAGAGCAGACGCCGAGTGGCATCTTGAATTTGGGAGGCCGGTGGATCTTCGGGAGCTGGTGCTCTATACCCGTGCGGATTTTCCGCACGACAACTGGTGGGTGAAGGCAAAGCTGAGCTTTTCGGACGGCAGCAGTCTTTCCCTGGATCTGGAGAAGAGAAACGGAGAGGGGCAGCATTTTCCGGTGGACAAAAAGGGAATTCGCTCTCTTTGCCTCCGGGAGCTGATCCCGGCGGATGATCCCAGTCCCTTTCCGGCACTGACGGAGCTGGAGGCGTATGGATATCCCTCCCGCTGAGCGTCCAAACCGGAGCATATTACGGAATAAAGCCCGACCAGGAGAGAGAACAGACGCTGTGCTTCCGTGAGCGGATGAGACGGAACAGGCGCCGTACTTCTATAAGCAGCTATGAGGATAGGAGAGTCTTTCGCTTCCTGTGAAGGGAAAAACTTTTGAAGAGGGAGATGGATAAGGAGAGCACAATGAAACAATCCTCTGAAGTCAGGAGCTGCAGGTCTGCTGCCGGGCCCCGGGGAAATGGTACCGAAAAATGCAAGGCGGAGCAGGCTTCCTTTTCCGTGCGGGATCCGGACTGGGAGCTAAGTCCCTATACCGGATTAAACAGAGAGGGCTGGATTTCAGCAGGGAAGTTTCTCTTAAACGGAATTTTCCGGAATGTTCAGGACCCGAGGGCTCCTCTTCTCATGCCGAGATACGAATATGCAATCAGCTATCCCAATCGAAATACTCCGCCTCACAAGGTGCAGGCGGAGTATTTTGAGGGACTGGCCCGCTCCTTTTTCATTGCGGCCCCGCTTTTAAAGGAGGAGCCGGAGCTTAAGATCGCAGGAATATCGCTTTCGGAGTATTACCGCTCTCAGCTTCTTCGGGCCTGCGATCCGGAGGATCCCGCCTATGTCCTGGATTATGCGGCGATGGAGGCCATGGGGGAGCAGCAAAATCCCTTTCGGGTCTACCAGCAGACGGTGGAGGTCTGTGCCCTCGTGATCTGCCTCTGGGCCTGCCGGGAGCTAATCTGGCAAAGCTACAGCCGCCCGGAAAAGGACCGGATCGCGGCTTTTATCCGGGGCTATGCCGAGGGAAATACCGTCCCCCAGAACTGGCGGCTTTTCAATATGCTTGCCCTCGCATTTCTCGAGCGGGAGGGCTATCCCATCGAGGAAGGCCTCATGCGGGATCATGCACAGGCCGTCTTAAACTATTACGCCGGAGACGGATGGTACCGGGACGGACAGTGCTTTGACTACTATTCGGTCTGGGCCTTCAATGTCTACGCTCCGCTTTGGAATCTCTGGTACGGCTATCGAAAGGAAGCGAAGCTTTCCGCTTATTTCGAAAAGTATGCCAATCAGATGATGGAGAGCCTGCCCGCCTTTTTCGATCGGGACGGATATACCAATATGTGGGGGAGAAGCAATATCTATCGAAATGCCGCGACCAGCGCCTTTGCCGCGAATTTCTTTCTCCGAAATCCTTCGGCGGATCCGGGCCTTTCCCGCCGGATTTCCTCCGGCTCTCTCCTCCAGTTTTTGAGCAGAGAGGATGTGTTTTATCAGGGGATCCCATGCCTTGGCTTCTATCGTTCCTTTCCTCCCCTGATTCAGCCTTATTCCTGTGCCGCGTCCCCTTTCTGGCTGGGAAAGGCCTTCCTCTGCCTCTGCCTTCCGAAGGAGCATCCCTTCTGGACGGAGAGGGAAACGAATGGAGGCTGGGAGAAGCTGAAAAGGGGAGAGAACCGGGAGTACTGCCTTTATGGTCCCGGACTTTGCTGTGTGAATCACGGCAGCAACGGCATGACAGAGCTTCGGACGGGGAAGGTCCTGAAGAAGGCAGGGGACCGGAGCGGGATCTGGAACTACGGGAAGCTTGCCTATAATACGAAGTATCCCTGGGAGGCCGGAAGCGATCCGAGGATCGAAAGCCAGCAGTACACACTGGAGGATCTCAGCTTTTCTTCGGTTTCCACGGCCAACGCCTGCTTCTTTTCGGGGCAGAGGGATGGCGTACTGTACCGGCGGCAGTTTTTTGATTTCTCATCGGAAAAGGAATATCACTGGCTTCAGGGGATCAATCTCGCGGATTTTCCGGTGGCAGAGGGGCTCTTTCGCGCGGATAAGCTCCGGCTTTTCCAAAGGCCGCTTCGGATCCGCCTTGGGGCCTATGGCTTTCCGGATAACGGAACAGAAATCCTGCGAAAGAAAGAGGGGGACTGGCAGGCCCTTATTCTTAAGGGAAGGGACAGCCGGGGAAGAGCAAAGCAGCTTGCCATGAGCATCTTTTTCGGATTTTCCCGACTGGACTATCTTCGGCAGAGGGATTGCAATCCGGATTCCGAGAACTCGATCCTCGTCTACGCGGAAGCGGACTGCCTGAAGCAGTACGGCTATGAGGACTACTTTTGTATTTCCCAGGTACTATGCCGGGACGCTCCGGAGGACTTCAGACCGGAGGAGCTTTTCCCGCTGGAGAGCATCCGCTTCTTTGACCCGGAGAAAAAGGGAGGTTATGGGCCGCTGCTTTTGTCCTTTAAGGACGGGAGGGAAAGGGAAATTGACTTTCTCGGAATAGAGGGACAGATGATGCTCTGAGACCTTATCCCTCCCCTTTTCCCGGAAAATGTTGTATGATAGGCGCGTTGGACCGCTCCGCTTTTCTCCGGGAGAAAGCGCCCGGGGGAGGGGAGCGGAAGGAAAAGGAAGCGCGGAGGACCGGCGTATTGATCTGCGGGGCCTTCGCCGGAAAGGCGGATGAGAGATGAAGAAGATGGAAAGTCACAAATTCTGGGCCATCGCGGCCACGTTTTGTATGCTGATGGCCATGCTGAGCGGCTATCGGCTGATCGGCGGCGGAAAGAAGTAAAGCGGCAGCATGGAACGGAAGCGGAGAAGAACGGAGGATAGGATGAAGACAATACGAAGGGCGGCTCTTTGCCTCTGTCTCGCCTCTTCGCTGCTTTATGCCTGCGGAGGAAAGACGCAGGAGGGAAGCGCGAAGGATGCGGAGCAGAAGAAGGGGAGCAGCGCGGCAGCGGAGGAAAAGGCGGAGTCTGAGAGCGAAAAGCAGGGAAAGGCCGCTTCCGAGATCTCCTTTATGATCCCGGACTGGGGAGTCCCGACGGAGGAGATGCTGAAGGACTTTGAGGAGCAGTCCGGCGTAAAGGTCAATGTGCTCACGACCGGCTGGGACGATATCCGAAACAAGATCTCCACCGCCGCGGCCGGGAAGACAGCGGCGGCGGATGTCTTCGAGGTGGACTGGTCCTGGGTCGGGGAGTTTCAGAAGGCGGGATGGATCGCCCCGATCTCCCTCTCCCAGGAGGATATGGACGATATGGTGAGCGCGAAGACCTTTTCCGTGGACGGGACGCTCTACGCCGTTCCCTATTCCAATGACTACCGGATCGCCTATTATAATAAAAGCATGTTCGACCAGGCAGGGATCAGCGAGCCCCCGAAGACCTGGAAGGAGGTCATCTCCGATGCGAAGCTTTTAAAGGAGAAGGGGATCTGTGAATACCCCGTCTCGAACCCCATGAGCGCGGATGAGAAGTCGACGACGACCTTCCTCTGGCTGGCCTATACCCTGGACGGGAAGGTCTTCAATGAGGACAATACCCTAAACCGCGAGGCGGCGCTGGATGCCCTTAGCATTCTGGATGAGATCAACCGGGAGGGACTGTCCGACCCGGCAAACCGCGCGGTGTCGGAGGCCTTCCCGCGGCTTCGGAACGGAGAGGCGGCATTTATGGTGGGCCCCTCCTCGAATGTGATGGCGGTCAATGATCCCAGAAAATCCAAGGTGGTGGGACAGGTGATCCCCATCCTTCTCCCCGGAAAGGAGGCCCAGGCGGAAGTCACGACGCCCTTTGCGGAGGCTGTGGGAATCTCCCCCTACAGCAAGAATCCGGAGGGGGCCAAAAAGTTCGTGGAATGGTACAGCTCGCCGGAGGTGCAGTATCAGCTCTATGAGGAGATCTCCAATCTGCCCACCAGAACCTCTGTCTTGGAGAAGCTCTTAAAGGATGGAAAGATTCAGAATCCGGGGGCAATGCTGGAGCTCGCGAAGAGGATAGAGAGCCCCTTCCCGAATGGCGTCCCGATCTACTATACGAGGATGAGCACGGAGATCTTCAATACCATAAACCAGATGGCAAATGAAAAGCTGAGCGCGGAGGAAGCTGCGGATCAGCTGGTGGAAAAGGTCAATAAAATTGTAAAAGAAGGATGAAAAAAGAGAATCTGACGCCCTGGCTTCTGCTTTCCCCCTGCCTCCTCATCATGGGAAGCACCGTATTCTACCCGGCGGTCCGCACCTTTCTCTTCAGTATGCAGAGGTACCGGCTGACGGAAAGCTATGACATTCATTTCATCGGACTCGATAATTACCGGAGCATCCTGAGCTCCTCGGAGTTCTGGACCGCGCTTTCAAACAGCGTGTTCGTGCTTTTCTTCGTGCTCCTGATCGCCTTCCCCGTCAGCATGCTGACGGGGCTTCTCCTGAACCGGAAATCTCCTCTGAATTCCGTCCTGACGGCAGCGGCAATCATCCCGTGGGCTCTGCCGCCGCTCGTGAACGGAATTCTTTGGAGATTCATCTTTTACCCCGGCTATGGTCTTGCGAACCGGATCCTCCTCGGGCTTGGCCTGATCTCAGCCCCCTTTCCATGGACGGAGAATCGTTTCTCGGCGCTCCTTCTCGCGGCCCTGGTCGTGGCCTGGCGGGTGATTCCCTTTGGCAGTATCCTGGTTCTTTCTTCTCTTCAGGCGATTCCGACAGAGCTCTATGAGGCGGCCAGGGTGGACGGCAGCAGCCGCTTTCAGGAGTACTGGGCGATCAGCTTTCCCCTGCTCCTCCCGACCTTCCCCATCCTTTTTCTTCAGATCAGCATGGCGGGCATCAATGTCTTCGACGAGCTCCTGGCGCTCTCCGGAGACCGCTATGAGCTCTCGACCCTTCTGGTCTACCATTACCGGATGAGCTTTCGCTTTCTGGATCTGGGGCTTGGCTCCGCCATCAGCTATCTCATCCTGCTTTCCTCCGGGCTTCTCGGCTATTTCTATATCAAAAGGATCGGAAAGGAGCGAAGCCGATGAAGGAGAAATGGAGTGAGCGGCTCTTCTATTATGTCTTTTCCCTTCTCTTCCTCCTCTTTTCGCTGGGCCCCATTCTCTGGTGCTTCCTTTTAAGCCTGACAGAGGAGTATGAGCTTTTTCACAGGGGAGGCGGACTGCTTCCGCCGTCCCTCTATCTCGGAAACTACCGAGAGCTTCTGGACCATTCTCAAAGGGCGGGACAAATCCTCCTTCAGGGCATCGGAAATTCGGTTTTTTTGTCCCTTCTTTGCATTTTTATCGGGATTTTCGCGGCTCTTCCCGCCTCCTATGCCTTCTCCCGCTATGAGTTTCGGGGCAGGATTTTCGTCCTGAGGCTTCTCGTGCTCACGACGGTCATCCCGGCCTTCGCCACATTGATCCCGCTCTATGCTGTCTTCTCCAAGCTGGGGCTTTTGGATAAAAGGATCTGGGCGGCCATCGTCTATGTCTCCTCCTTCCTGCCTTTGATCACCTGGATCATGATGAACTACTTCAGCGCGATACCGGATGAGCTCTACGACGCGGCGAGGGTGGACGGCTGTACGGAGAGGCAGCTCTTTTTCCGCGTGATTCTGCCTCTTTCCGGACCGATCCTTCTTACGGTGTCCCTTATGCTCTTTCTCATGAGCTGGGGCCAGTTTCAGATCCCCCTGATTCTCATATCCTCTCCGGAGAAGCGGGTGCTGACGCTTGTGCTGTCGGATTTCATGGGGAGGAATGATGTGAGCTACGGCCTGATCTGCGCCTCCGGAATCCTCTCTCTTCTGATCCCCGCGCTGCTCGCCGTTCTCTTTCGGAATTTCCTGCTCTCCGGTCTCATGCAGGGCTCGGTGAAGGGCTGAATGAGAGGGAGAGGGCAGAAAGGAGTGCACTTCCTATGAATGAGTTTGACTATTCCATCGTCCGGGACCCGGAGATCTTTGCAGAAAATCGCCTCCCGGCGCATTCGGATCACCTCTGTTTTTCCAATGCCGCGGAGAGGGAGAGCGGGATTTCCTCCTTTCGGGAGTCCCTGAACGGAATCTGGTATTTTCACTATGCGAGAAATTACGGGGAGACGGTGCCCGGCTTCTTTCGGATGGATTATGACGCAAGGCGCTGGGAGGAGATCCGGGTCCCGGGGCATATCCAGCTGGAGGGCTATGGCAGGCCCGGCTATGTGAATACGCAGTACCCCTGGGACGGGAGGGAGGAGATCGATCCGGGGATGATCCCGGAGGACTTTAATCCGGTGGGAAGCTATGTGAAATACTTTTCGGTCCCGGAGAGGATGCGGGGGAAGCGCCTCTATCTCTCCTTTCAAGGCGTGGAATCCGCCTTCTCGCTCTGGCTGAACGGGAGCTTTGTCGGCTATTCCGAGGACAGCTTTACGCCCTCTGAGTTCGAGCTCACGCCCTTCCTCCTTCCGGATCGGGAGAACAAGCTCTCCGTGCAGGTCTTTCAGTGGAGCGCGGGGAGCTGGCTGGAGGATCAGGACTTCTTCCGCTTCTCCGGGATCTTTCGAGATGTCTACCTCTTCATAGAGCCAAAGCTCCATGTCCGGGATCTTTCGATCACGGCGGAGCCGGAGGAAGACTTAGAGAGCGCTTCCTTAAAGGTCCGCCTTCTTCTGAACGAAAAGAAAGGGAGGATTCGCTGGGGGCTCCGCTTCCTGGGGGAGGAAATCCTAGGAGGAGAGCTCTGCCTCCCATTGGATTCTGCGGAGGAGAGCTTTGGAAACGGGAGCTCCTTTCCCCTTTCCTTTTCCGGGAGGATCGAGAAGCCGCATTTATGGAGCGCGGAGAAGCCGAATCTCTATGAGCTTCAGCTGGAGCTCTTTGATGAGGAGGGAGCGCTCTCCGAGCTGATTTCCGAGCATGTGGGGGTGAGGAGATTCAAGCTAAAGGACGGCCTTATGTGTCTTAACGGGAGGCGCATCGTCTTTTTCGGAGTAAACCGGCACGAGTTCTCCTCGGACAGGGGAAGGGCCGTGCGGGAGGAGGATGTGAGGAGGGATCTCCTTCTCATGAAGCGAAACAATATCAATGCGGTCCGGACCAGTCATTATCCGAATGCCTCCCTTCTCTACCGGCTCTGCGATGAGCTCGGACTCTATCTCATCGCGGAAAACAATATGGAGAGCCACGGGGTCTGGCTCATGGTGCAAAAGGGGCAGAAGAGGGCGGAGGATGCCATACCGGGGGACCGGATGGAGTACCTTCCGATGATGCTGGACCGGGTGAATTCCTGCTATCAGCGGGACAAGAATCATAGCTCCATCCTGATCTGGTCGATCGGAAATGAATCCTACGGAGGAGAGATCCCGAAGAGGATGACGGACTTTTTTCATGAAAAGGACAGGACTCGCCTCGTGCATTACGAGGGAGTTGCGCACGACCGGCGCTATCCGGATACGACGGACATGGAGTCGCAGATGTATATCCCGGTCTCAAGGATCGAGGACTTTCTGAAAGAGCACAGGGAGAAGCCGTTTTTGCTCTGTGAATATACGCATTCCATGGGAAATTCCAACGGGGGGATGCAGAAGTACACGGAGCTTTCGGACCGGGAGATGCGCTTTCAGGGGGGCTTTATCTGGGATTTCATCGACCAGTCTCTCCGCTCGAAAAACCGCTACGGGGAGGAGTACCAGGCCTATGGCGGGGACTTTCTGGAGCGCCCCACGGACTTTGACTTCAGCGGAAACGGAATTCTCGACGGAAACCGAAGGCCCTACGAAAAGATGCAGGAGGTGAAATTCTGCTATCAGGGCCTCTCGATCCGGATATGCCAAAGGGAGCGGAGCGTTTGGATCAAAAACCGCTTCCTCTTTACGGATGCCTCGGAATTTGACTGCCTTCTTATTCTGGAGCGAGAGGGGAGGAGAATCCGGGAGGAGAGTCTTTCTCTTTTTCTCCCCCCGCTCTCTGAGCGGAAGTATGCGCTCCCGGATCTCCCCGAGCTTCCGGCGGGAGAATATGCGATTACGCTCTCCTTTCGCCTCCGGGAGGACAGGTCCTATGCGAAAAGAGGATATGAGATTGCCTTCGGACAGACGGTCTTCCGGATAGAAAAAGCCAGCGCTCTTCCCCCGGCGGGAGGAGCGGGAGGGAGAGAAAAAAGCGGCGGGGAAGCATTCGATGCGGCAGCTGACCTTTCCTCCGGCTTCGGCCTTCGGTCCCGGCGGCTTTTTACGAGAGACGGGGAGGAAAGCCCGGGAGAAGCGGACTTTTGCGGGAGCTTTTCCTTTCCGGACAACTACAGCGCGGCAAAGAGCGGAGGACTCGGAAGGAGAGGGATTCGGCTGATCCGGGGCTCCTGCAATATCGGGATCCGGGGGGAGCACTTCGACCTCCTTTTCTCCCTCCTTAAGGGAGGACTTGTATCCTACCGCTATGCGGGGAGGGAGCTTCTGGAGCGCCTTCCCAGACCGAATTTCTGGAGAGCCCCGATCAGCAACGATCTCGGCAATCAGATGCCGCTTCGCTGCGGGATCTGGAAGCTCGCAAGCCTCTACCAGACGGCAAGACCCCTGGAGACGGATCCTCATTCCCCGGGATCAGAGGACTTTCTCCGCTACCCGATCCTCTCAGAGACCGAGGACTGTATCGAGCTGAAATGGAAGCATTACCTGCCCGGGACGCTGGGGACGCCGCTCTATCTTTCCTACCGGGTCTTTCCGGACGGGAGAGTCCGCGTCATCCTGGATTATCCGGGAAACGCGCTGCTCCCGCCCATGCCGGAGTTCGGCTACCTCCTTATCCTGAATGCGGACTTTAAGCGGCTCCGCTATTATGGGATGGGCCCCGGGGAAAACTACTGCGACAGGAGGAGCGGAGCGCGGCTTGGCATCTATGAGAGGGAAATCGCGCAGCTCAGGGAGCCCTACCTCGTTCCGCAGGAGAGCGGGAACCGATGCGCGGTCCGCTGGGCGGAGATCACGGATGAGAGAGGGAGAGGGCTCCGGCTCTCCGGGGCGGATTTCCGTCCCTGCGTGCCGGAGGATCCCTATATGGCGGAGCCGGGCAGCATGGAGCTCTCTGCATCGAACTATACGCCGGAGCAGCTGGAGGAGGCTCTTCACGCGCACGAGCTCCCGCGCCCTCAGTTCACGGTTCTCCGCGCGAATCTAAAGCAAATGGGAGTGGGAGGAGATGACAGCTGGGGGGCCCGCACCCACGAGGAGTATCTCCTTCCAAACGACCGGGCGCTTCAGTTCGCCTTTGACTTTAAGGGGATTTAAGCTTTCTTCCTCTTGGGGAAAGACGGATGGATTCATGACGCCTGTGCCATAGGCGTGTGCCTCAAAAGACACTCTCGTTCGGGGCTCCACGCAGCGGTACTAAATTCACACTTCGTTGCACTCGTGTTCATTAAGTGCCGGCGTTCCGCACGCTTTTGCGGCATCACGCCCGTTGGCACGGAATTGTCCCGATGGAATCCGCGTTTCCTTAGTTCACAGCACGCTGCTCCCTGTCGCCCTATATTCATATTCACACAGGGACTCCTGCTCCTTCCGGCAGAAGCTGTATTCGAATAAAATTGCTTGATCCGGAGGCGGGAAAAGGATAAAGTGACAGCAGATTTCATCGGGGCCGTAAATGAAAGAGCAGAGCAGTCGAAATTTGTCTGCCGTAAGATGGATTTAGACAGGAATACGGCAGACCTTCCGGAAGGAGAAAAGCAAATGAGGGGGAGAAAAAGCATCCTGTCCGTTGTCTTGTTCTCTGCACTGGCGGTACTTTTGTTTCCGATTTTTTCTATTTCGATTAACGACGCGGATGAACTCGACTTTTTATTATCGGAATGGGATAAGGTCTGTATGGGAGAGGCAGATGCAAAGGATTGGAAAGATTATGTCCATGTTGTCTTGGAAGAAACGACTGCTTCGGAGAAGAGAAGCGGAAAAACGGGGAAGAAGGCCGGGCTGAAATCTCGTTACTCCTGGGAAAAGCCTCTGATGAAGCAAAATGTAGAGAGGTTGTCCGAGAAAAATTACAAGAAGACAGGGGATGTGATAAATGATCTAAGTGAGCGGACTGTGACGATCCCGGAGGGAGAAAATCAGCTGATTGACCGGTTTACAAAGACCTGCCTGGACAGCTATCTGACCAAGGAAATGCCGGATCTGGGAGTATACTATGATCTCTCCAATGAAGTCCGGAAAGAGAACCGGCTTTTAATCGAAGCATTCGTCTATGATTATGCTCTGACCGAATCCCATGCTGTAAGTTCCTATGATCGAGACTTTTTTATCGGAAAGGTCACGCCGCGCGCCGAGGGAGTTGACGAAGTTATTTTTTATCTGGTGGATGTTCTTCACACAGATAACGGAGACGAGGACAGCGGAACATGGTTTGTGGCGGATATAGGGCTGACAGAGGAGGGCTATAAATTCCTGAATCTTTGGAGGGATGGCGGCGAATTTGAAATGATGCAGACCTGGCTGAAGGATGATTTCCTGAATAGGAAGATTCCATTAGAGCGGGAATCACTGAAAATCTATCTGCAAAATCGTGTTATGGAAGCAGAGAAGTCCTATCGGTCGACCCAGCCCTATGTTGATTCAGACAGATGAGCCTTCGGATAAGGCGGCCAATGATGGTTCTCTCAGTGCGGCAGAAAGCAGATAATACCGGGGATTCCAAAAAATTTGTGGTGTTTATACTTGGCATGATCCGAGATGCTTCGAAGGAATTGCGTGAAAACCAGAATAAAACTGACGGCCTAAATGTCGTAGTAAATGTCGTGATAAATGTCGCAATAAATGAGAATAAAGTGTTGTCAAGCAGCAGAAAAACATTGTGCACATCGTTTCTGCCTTTTTTCCAGAAGGCAATTCGGCAGCTGCGGCTTTCGAATTAGAGCTTCCGTCGAACGCAGCGCTTTTGCTTTCAGAAAAACGGCAGCCAACAGCTGCCGTTTTTCTCATGGATGTTCAAGGACGAGTATTTTCCGGATTTCATCAGTGTCCCGGACGGGGCACGGAAAATATAAGTTTTCTCGGGAAAGGATAAAAAAGTCCCTGCCGGGCCGCAGCTGGCGCAGGATAAAAATCAGAAAAAGCTCAGTCCTCGCGGGAGGAGGCGTTTCTTCTCTGCCGCTCTCTTCGATAGCCCTGGACCGCTCTTGGCATGGTGTCCATCAGTGTCAGGGCGGTGGCGTAGAGCATGATCAATGTGGCCAGAAGGCCCTTCTTCGAAAAAAGATAACAAAATAAAATCACAAAGAAAAAACTGTCGTCGTCTCTCACTTGAGCTGTCCTCCATTCTAATCTGAGCCGGAGCTTGTCATCGCTTTCTCAGGCGTTTCTCCATGGGCTTTAATGTCGTAATCATAGCATTATTCCTTTTTTCTGTCAAAAATCAAGAAATAACAGAAAATATGTTTACAGAATACATGTTCTGTGATACAGTGATTTCAGGAAGGAAAGGCGGAAAACATCCGGCGGTGGAGCCTGGGAGGTCAGGAGTATGGGGGAATCCTTTTGCCCGTGGGAGCGCTGCTATCTCGCGATCGATCTGAAATCTTTTTTTGCGTCGGTGGAGTGCGTGAGCCGGGGACTGGACCCGCTCAGGACCAATCTCGTCGTCGCGGATCGTTCCCGGACGGAGAAGACGATCTGCCTTGCGGTGACACCGGCCCTTAAGCAGCTGGGAATCCCCGGAAGGCCCCGTCTTTTCGAGGTGGCCGCCCGCGTGAAGGAGAAGAATTATGAGAGAAGGCGGAGGGCGCCGGGGGCAAAGCTTTGCGGCTCCTCCTGCTTTTTGGAGGAGCTTTCCGAAGATCCCGCGCTCTCTATCGATTATATCGTCGCAAGGCCCCGGATGTCTCTTTACATGAAGTACAGCACGGAGATCTACAAAATTTATCTTCGCTTTGTCTCGGAAAAGGATATCCATGTCTACTCGATCGATGAGGTTTTCATCGATATCACGGATTATCTTCCGACCTATCGGGTCGGAGCGCATGCGCTTGCGATCCGGATGATCCGGGAGGTGCTCAGAGAGAGCGGAATCACGGCGACCTGCGGCATCGGGCCGAATCTGTATCTTGCGAAGATTGCGATGGATATCGTCGCAAAGCACGCGGCAGCGGATCAGGACGGTGTGCGGATCGCGGAACTGGACCTTCGCTCCTATCGGGAAAAGCTCTGGAACCACCGCCCGCTCACGGATTTTTGGAGGCTTGGGAGGGGGATGCAGAGGCAGCTGGAGAAGCAGAACCTCCTCACGATGGGGGACATCGCCCGCTGCGCTCTCAGAGAGGAGGGCTGCCAGAGCGCGGAGCTTCTCTACCGCCTTTTCGGGGTCAATGCGGAGCTTCTCATCGATCATGCCTTCGGGGAGGAGAGCTGCACGATTTCGGAGATTCAGTCCTATCGTCCGGAAAAAAACAGCCTCGGAAACGGCCAGGTGCTGCATACGCCCTATCCCTTCGAAAAGGCGAGGCTTATCGTGCGGGAGATGACGGACCTTCTGGCCTTGGAGCTCCTGGAAAAGAGGCTGGTCACGGGCCTGATCTCTCTGAATATCGGCTTTGACATCGAAAACCTCCCAAGGGGGGTATCCGGAGGGAGCTACTGCGGGAGCGTCGAGCGGGATCACTATGGGAGAGCCGTCCCGAAGCCTGTGCACGGGAGCAGAAGGCTCCCCTTCCGGACCTCCTCAGCACGGCTGATCACGGAGGCCATGATGGAGCTCTACGACAGCATCGCGGATCCCCGCCTCCTTGTGCGGAGGATCTATCTCTGCGCTGAAGAGGCGGTGCCGGAGCAGGAGGCGGGAGGAGAGTGTGAGAGCTACGGGCAGCTTGACCTTTTCACGGACTATGAAAAGCTGGAGAAGGAGAAAAGAGAGCGGGAGGAAAGGCTCGGGAAGGAGAGAAGAGCGCAGGAGGCCATCCTTTCTCTGAAAAGGCGCTTTGGGAAGAACGCGGTTCTCCGCGGCATGAATCTCGAGGAGGGCGGAACCGCCAGAGAGAGAAATGCCGAAATCGGCGGACACAGGAGCGGAGAGGAGGAGATGAAGCAGCGCCCGGAGCTCGGCACTCTCGTGGGGAAAGACAGCATGCAAAGTGCGGCAGAGGGGAGGAGCATTTCTTCTCTCCGAAGAGGAGGGAAGGGGATTTTTCCGGACTTTCCTTTAGACAGGGGGGAAGAGAGAGAGGAGGATAAAGAGAATAGAAGGAATAGGGGAAATTCGGGGAATGCAGAGAATACAGAAGGAGCAGAGAATACAGAAGGAAGAGAGAAAAAAGCGGAAGGAGAGAGAAGAGAATGTATCGAAAAATACGGAGAAATCCTGGATGCAGATCGTCCTCTTCTTCCGGCTTATCCCAGGATGAGCCTCCATAAGCGCGCCTCTCAGTTCTCTCCCTTCGCTGCCCTCACGGGCTATGCCGCCGCGGTCTCGGAGAGCGCGAGGCGGACCGAGCAAAGGCCGGAGCTCTCCGAGGATCAGAAGGAGGAGCTCGATCGGGAATTTAGAAAGCTTTCGGCGGAGCTGGACAGGGGAGAAAGTCCGAGGATCGCGCTCCGCTTCTTCCTGCCGGATGAGCGGAAGGACGGGGGCAGCACGCAGTTTTACCGGGGGAGTCTTTCTAAGATCGACCGGCATAAGCGGCTTCTCCGCTTTTCGGACGGAATGGAGATTTCGATCCCGGAGATCACGGCACTCGGACTGGAGCAAGCTTGAATCGCCCCGTTGGAGTTAAACTCAGCCCAGAGAATGGATGAACTGTCTCGCTGTCCTCCCCGTGCGCCCGCCCCTTTGCACCGACCAGGCCCTCGCCTTTTGGAGAAGCTCCTCTCTTTCCATCTTAAGCCCCTCCCTCCCCGCGAGAAGGAGCACAATCCTCTGATAGTCTTCGAAGCTCGGCTCCTGAAAGAGGATATTCAGGCCGAAGCGGTCCGAGAGGGAGAGCTTTTCCTCCATGGTATCGGAGTGGTGCAGCTCCTCCTGATCCACCATATCCTTCCGGTCCGAGAGAAACTCCCGCACGAGATGTCTCCTGTTGGAGGTCGCATAGATCAGGATATTGTCGGGTCTCGCCTCGATTCCGCCCTCGATCAAAGACTTCAGGTACTTATATTCTGTCTCTGACTCCTCGAAGGAGAGATCATCCAGAAAGAGAAGGAAGCGGTAATTCCGATTCCGCAGGATTTCGTTCAGCCAGAGGAGCTCCCGGAGCTGCTGCTTATAGATCTCAATCAGCCGAAGCCCCTTTTCCTGAAAATGATGGAGCAGCGCCCGGATCATGGTGGATTTCCCGGTTCCGGCATCCCCGTAGAGGAGGACATTGTTGCAGGGCCTTCCCTGAAGGAAGGCCTCCGTGTTCTCACAGAGCAGCTTCTTCTGCGCCTCATAGCCCAGGAGTGAATCGAAATCCACCGGGTCCAGCGCCTTGATCGGGACGAGCTCCCTCTCCTTTTCCGTGCCCTCGATGCGGAAAGCTCGGTGGAGCGCGAAGCTCCCGCTTCCAAAGCGGCGGTAGAATTCCGAGATCGCACGCTGTATGCCCAGGGGATTTCCCGCTCTCATCAGGGAGCGCTCGAGCGCCGAGATCGTGAGGGATGCCTCCCGGAGGCTGTGAACAGTCCTTTTTCCCGCTGCCTGATAGTTTCGGAGGAGGGAGAAGGAGGTAGAGCCCAGAAACTGATCCAGCGGGGAGAGATCGTAATGCAGAAGCTCATAGAGCGCGGAGCAGTCCTGGAGCGAGAGAAGGGAGGCGGAGCCCTCCGGAATCCCGAGACCTTCGCTGAGGAGTGAGAGGGGATTTTCATCCGCTGCGATCAAATAGGCGATATAGGAGGCGTAAAGATCCCCCTCAAAGCCGTAGTCCGCCGAAAGACGGAGGATTTCGTGGAGAGTGACGTGAAGATCCTGCCGGATATCATCGTGGTCATAGCGGTCCACCGTTCCGTCCTCATTTTCCATCTCATAATCATAGCCCGGCTCCGAGAGCGCTTCTAAGGCTGCGGAAAGTCCCATGAGCACCGGATCGACGGAAAGTCTGCTGAAAAAGATCAGTCTGGATAAAAGAGCCTTCATAGTAATATAGTAATTCAGGGCGAAGCCCTGTCCTTTCTTTTTTGTCCTTTCTTTTTATTGAATTTTAGCGCGGGAGAGGCGGCTGTGTCAAAGGCTTCCATTTATAAAGCGGCTATGGCTTCCATAGCGGGAAGATATGGGAGAGCCGCCTTGACAAGGGCTTTTTGCTGTGGGATAATGCAGAAATCACGGAGGGAGAGTATGCGGGATATGAGGGATTCGACATATTTTTGGAGCGTCACGATGATTCTTTCCGGCATTATTGTAGCTTGCAATGATGCTGTTTCGCGTGACGCTATCCGGGGGAATTAAGATAAAGGGATCTTCGGCCCCGCAGCGAAACGCTGCGGGGCCGTTTTAGTGTTCAGACTGCTGAGACCTGCAAAGCAAGGGAAGTATTGCAAAGCGAAAAACCGCCCGCCTTGCGGGGAATGCAAATTGAAATTTTCAGAGTGTTCAGGGAGAAGTTTTCGGGAGAGGATAAGATGAGATTGAGCGGAGCCGGGATTTTGATTGAGGAGCTGATTTCACAGGGGGTCGATACGATTTTCGGATATCCGGGAGGCGCGGTCCTGACTATTTACGATGAGCTGTATCGCTCCAGGGATCGGATCCGCCATGTCATCACCGCCCACGAGCAGGGTGCCTGCCATGCGGCGGACGGCTATGCGAGAGCCAGCGGGAAGACGGGGGTTGTGCTCGCAACAAGCGGGCCGGGGGCGACGAATCTCGTGACAGGGATCGCAAATGCCTATCTGGATTCGGTTCCCCTTCTGGCGATCACGGGAAATGTCTCTGTGGATGCGCTCGGGCGGGACAGCTTCCAGGAGGTCGACATCGTGGGCATCACACAGCCGGTCGTGAAGCACAGCTTCATGGTGAGGGATGTGACAGAGCTGGAGCAGACGATCAAGGAAGCCTTTCTGATCGCGAATTCGGGGAGGAAGGGTCCGGTTCTGATCGACATCCCGAAGGATGTTCAGACGGGAAGCTGCGAGTATGGCATCGCGGTCGTCCCCAGAATGCCGGAAAAGCCGAAGCTTCCCTATGATAAAGAGGCGGTCCTCGCGGCGCTCTCCGGGGCGGAGAGGCCTTTCCTCTACTGCGGAGGCGGCGTGATCTCCTCCGGGGCAGAGGAGGAGATCCTCTCCCTCTCAAAGCGGATCGACGCTCCGATCGGCTTAAGCATGATGGGGCGAAGCGCGGTGCCGGACTCCTACAGCTATAATCTCGGCATGTGCGGCATGCATGGAAATTTCGCGGCCTCCAAGGCACAATCCGAGTGCGATCTCCTGCTCGCGGCCGGTGTTCGCTTCTCCGATCGGGCCACCGGAGATATCTCGGAATATACGAAGAACCGAACGATCATCCACATTGACATCGACAAGGCGGAGATCGGGAAGAATGTGCGCCCCGGTCTCTCCCTCCAGGGAGATGTGAAGGAGATCCTTCAGGACCTTCTCCGGGATCTCCCGGAGAAAAAGCATCCGGATTGGAGGAGGAGGGTCGAGGGCTTCCGGGAGTGGCATCCGCGGGAGAGGAAGGGGGAGTTCTGCCCGGAAAATATCATCCGGGCGCTTCGGAGGCACACAGAGGATGAGACCATCATCGCGACCGATGTGGGACAGCATCAGATCTGGACGATGCAGTACTATGCCTTCGAAAGGCCGAGGACACTGCTCAGCTCCGGGGGACTCGGGACGATGGGCTACGGACTCGGCGCGGCGGTCGGAGGCTGCATCGCCTCCGGGGGAAGGAGAACCGTTCTCATCACCTCGGAGGGGTCCTTTGGCATGAATCTGAACGAGCTGTGCACCGTCGTCTCCCAGAAGCTTCCGATCACGGTCCTCATCTTGGACAATCAGGTGCTCGGCATGGTGCGGCAGTGGCAGGGGATGTTCTACGGGAAGCGCTATTCCGAGACCACGCTGGATCAGAGGCGGACGGATTTCGCGGCTCTGGCCCGGGCCTTCGGAGCGAAGGGATACTCCGTATCCGATCTGGAGGGTCTGGAGGAGGCGCTTAAGGAGATGGACGGAAATGAGGAGGATGCGATCCTGATCGACTGCCATATCGACAGGGATGAGCAGGTCCTTCCCATGATTCCGCCGGGGAAGTCGATCCGGGATATCATCCTGCCTCTGCCCGCCGGGGAGGAGGAGCCCTTGGAAGAAGCTCTTTCGGAGGAGGAAAAATGAACCGTTTCACCATCGATCTCTGGGTCAACAACCGCTTTGGCGTCCTGAACCGGATCACCGGGCTCTATGCAAAGCGCGGCTACAATATCGAATCGATCCACGCGGGCCCCACCGAGGTGAGTGGAGTTACGAAGATCGAGATCGTATCCACGGGGGACGATTATATGAGGACGCAGGTCCTCTCTCAGCTGGAAAAGCTCTATGATGTCAGAAAGGTGGAGCTTTCCTTCGAGGAAGCGATCGGATAAGGCCCTGCCGCCGCGTTATCCCTGCCCGCTCCGGGGAGGAGCGGCCGGGAACGGCCCTTGTCCCGGCCTCGGATAGCAAGGAAGGCATGCGGATCGATGAAGGCATGCGGATCAAAGCATGCGGATCGCTTTCTGTGATGCGTAATTTTGCGGGCGCGGGAACACATTGCTGCCCGGGACAGCGGGAGAGCGGAGCGTTTCAGCCTGAGGAACGCCGCTCCCATAGAGGATAGATCGACGCTTTCCCGGACAGGTATCGGCTTTATGCCAAGAGCTCTGCCCCATGAAGGGGCAGAGGAATCCGCGATTTGGTTCGCGGGAGAAAGGAGAAGGAAATGGCTGTGATGTACTATGAGAAGGACTGTGATCTCAATCTTCTGAAGGGGAAGAAGGTGGCCGTTATCGGCTACGGCTCCCAGGGGCATGCGCATGCCCTGAATCTCAGAGACAGCGGCGTGGATGTTGTGATCGGACTTTATGAGGGCTCAAAAAGCGCGGTGAAGGCGAAGGAGGACGGCTTTTCCGTTCTCCCCGTGGCCGAGGCGGTCCGGCAGTCCGACATCATCATGATCCTTGTAAACGATGAGAAGCAGGCGGCCCTTTACCGCTCCGAGATTGCGCCGAATCTTTCGGCGGGGAAGACTCTGGCCTTTGCGCACGGCTTTAATATCCACTTTCACTGCATTCTTCCCCCGGAGGATGTCAATGTCATCATGATCGCGCCGAAGGGGCCGGGACATACGGTTCGGTCTCAATACGTGGACGGAAAGGGCGTTCCCTGCCTGGTTGCGGCGGAGCAGGACCCCTCCGGAAATTCCATGGATCTCGCGAAGGCCTATGCCGCGGCGATCGGCGGAGCGAGGGGAGGGCTTCTGGAGACCAGCTTCCGGGAGGAGACGGAGACGGATCTCTTCGGGGAGCAGGCGGTTCTTTGCGGCGGCGTCTGCGCTTTGATGGAGGCGGGCTTCCAGACTCTGGTGGAGGCGGGATATAAGCCGGAGAATGCCTACTTCGAATGCATCCATGAGATGAAGCTGATCGTGGACCTGATCTTCAACGCGGGCTTTGAGGGGATGCGCTATTCCATCTCCGATACGGCGGAGTACGGGGATTATACGGCGGGCCCGAAGATCATCGGGGAGGAGAGCAGGGCGGCTATGAAAAAGATCCTCTCCGATATCCAGGACGGCAGCTTCGCGAAGGACTGGATCCTGGAGAATCAGGCCGGGAGGCCGCATTTCTTTGCGATGCGGGAGGCCCATGCGGAGAGTCCCGCGTCAAAGACCGGGAGAGAGCTCCGCGCGAAGATGGGCTGGAAGCAGGTCCGGGATCTTGACAACGCAAGATAGGATTAGGAGAGAGGGCAGAATGGAGACGGGAGCCGGAGGGGAGAAGATGGAGCTGACACTGGACAGGGTATATCAGGCGGCGCATGTGCTGAAGCCGCTCGTAAAGAGGACAGAGCTGGTACGGGCGGCCGGGATCGAAACAGACTGCGAGCTCTATCTGAAGACGGAGAATCTGCAAAACACCGGCTCCTTTAAAATCCGCGGCGCCTGCTACCGGATCTCGACTCTGACGGAAGAGGAGAGAAGGAGGGGCGTCGTAGCCTGCTCGGCCGGAAATCACGCGCAGGGCGTCGCCCTCGCCGCTTCCCGCTCCGGCACGAAGTCGACCATCTTCCTCCCGGCGGTCGCCCCAATATCCAAGGTGGAGGCGACGAGAGCCTACGGGGCGGAGGTGAGGATGATCGACGGCGTCTACGATGACGCCTATGAGGCGGCGCTCCGCTATCAGAAGGAGAGCGGAGCCGTCTTTATTCACCCCTTCAACGATATCGATGTGATCGCGGGGCAGGGGACGATCGGGATGGAGATCTGTGAGCAGCTCATGGATGCGGAGGCCGTCGTCGTCCCGGTCGGTGGAGGCGGCCTCATCTCCGGTGTCTCCTTCGTCGTAAAGAAGCTGAATCCCGCCTGCAAAGTCTATGGAGTACAGGCCTCCGGTGCGGCCTCCATGCTGAAATCCCGGAGGGATCACGCGCTGGAGAGCCTCAGCGAGGTCCACACCTTTGCGGATGGGATCGCGGTGAAGAAGCCGGGCTCCGTGACCTTCGACATGGTGGAAGAATACGTGGATGAGCTGGTCACGGTGACGGATGATGAGACAGCGGCGGCGATCCTCACGCTCATGGAGCGGCAGAAGGTGGTCTCCGAGGGCGCGGGCGCGGTCTCCGTCGCGGCGGTGCTCTTTCATAAGGTCCCGGTGGAGGGGAAGAAGACGGTCTGCATCATCTCCGGCGGGAATATCGATGTGAATATCCTCTCCCGCGTCATCACAAGGGGACTGATGAAGACCGGGCGGAAGGCGAGCCTCACGCTGGAGCTTCTGGATAAGCCGGGGCAGCTCGAGGAGGTTTCCCGCATCATCGCGGAGAAGGGCGCCAATGTGACGAGGGTGGACCACAACAGCACGGCGGAGGACAGCGATATCAACGGCTGCTATCTGACCATGCAGATGGAGACGAGGGATTTCCGCCATGTGGAGGAGATCCGGAGAGAATTTTCGGAGAGGGGCTTTCGCCTCGTGCAGTAGGCAGCGGAGAGGAGAGTTTATGACGGGCGCTGATGCGATGGTGAAATGCCTGGAGCTCGAGAGAGTGGAATATGTCTTCGGCTATCCGGGGGTGGCGATCTGTCCCTTCTACGACAGTATCCTGAAGACAGAGATCCGGACGGTGCTGGTCCGAACGGAGCAGAGCGCGGCGCATGCGGCGAACGGCTATGCCAGAATCAGCGGGAGGGCCGGGGTCGCGGCGGTGACGAGCGGGCCGGGTGCGACCAATGTCATAACGGGGATCGCCACGGCATTTGCGGACAGCATCCCGATCGTCGTGATCACGGGACAGGTGGACAGCCAGCTCCTGGGCTCCGATGTCTTTCAGGAGGCCGACATCTCCGGGGCCTGCGAGTCCTTTGTGAAGTACAGCTATATCGTCCGGAATGCGGAGGAGATTCCGAGGATCATGAGGGAGGCCTTCTACCTCGCAAATTCCGGGCGGAAGGGGCCGGTCCTCATCGATGTCCCGGTCGATGTCCAGAAGGCGGAGCTAAAGAGCTTCTCCTATCCGAGAGAGCATAGGATGCGGACCTACCGCCCGACCGTCGAGGGAAACATGGTCCAGATCAAAAAGGTCTTCCATCGCCTCCGGGAGGCGAAGCGCCCGATCCTCTGTGTCGGCGGCGGGATCTTCCTCGCCGGGGCAGCTCAGAAGCTCCGGGCCTTTGCGAAGAAGCAGGGCTTGCCGGTGGTCTCTACGATGATGGGGATCGGCGCGATGGAGAGCTCGGATCCGCTCTATTTCGGCATGGTCGGGAACAATGGAAAAAGCTGCGGGAACCGCGCCATGAACGAGGCGGATATGATCATCATGGCAGGCGCCAGGGCGGCGGACCGCTCGATCAGCCAGCCGGACCTCATCACGGAGAATAAGACCTTCGTCCACATCGACGTGGATCCCGCGGAGATCGGGAAGAATGCCGGGCCGGAGATCCCTCTCGTCGGGGATCTCTCCAGTGTCTTCGATAAATTCCTGGAGCAGGAGGGAGGGGAGGGCTATGGAGACTGGCTCAGCCTGCTCTCGGATTACCGGAGGGAGGAAGAGGAGAGGGAGGAGGAGCGCCTTCAGGAAAGGCTCCGCCTCTCCGATCTCCCCTCTCCGGAGCTTCTTCTCCGGGAGCTCTCTCTGAAAATGCGGGAGGACGGGATCTATATCGCAGATGTCGGGCAGAACCAGCTTTGGTCCTGCGGAAGCTATAGGATGAGAGGGGGGAGGTTTCTGACCTCCGGCGGCATGGGGACGATGGGCTATTCCATCCCGGCCTCTATCGGCGCAAAGCTCGCAGCCCCGAAAAGACAGGTCGTCTCGGTGATCGGGGACGGGGGCTTTCAGATGTGCATGATGGAGCTTGCGACACTTCGACAGTACGGCATCGCGGTGAAGATTTTGGTCTTAAAGAATCAGACACTCGGACTTGTGCGGCAGTACCAGCATTTCGTCCTGGGAGACCGCTATTCCATGACGGAGCTCGGATCGGATCCGGAGCTTTCGAAGCTCTCGGAGGCCTATCATCTCCGCTACCTTTCTATTCGAAAAAACGAAGAGATTTCCGAGAAGCTCTCGGACTTTCTCAGGGGAGAGGACTCCGCTCTCCTGGAATGTGTGATTGATCCGGATGAGGTGGTCCGATGAAAAGGATATATTCTGTACTGGTGGAGAACCGCGCCGGAGTGCTCTCCAGAGTCGCGGGGCTCTTCTGGAGGCGCTGTTTCAACATTGATTCCCTCGCGGTCGGAGAGACGGAGGACCGCACGGTCTCCAACATGGTCATCGTCTCGAGCGGGGAGGAGCGGACGCTCGAGCAGATCGAGAAGCAGCTGAACAAAAAGATCGATATCATCAAGGTCCGGACCTTCTCGGAGAGCGAGGGGATCTGCCGGGAACTTCTCCTGGTAAAGATCCGATACAATCGGGAAAACCGGAAGGATATCATGGAAAACTGCGAGATCATGGGAGCCCGGATCGTGGATCTCGGGAAGCAGGCGATGACGATCCAGATCTGCGACACACCGGAGCGGATCGAGATGTTTCTCGACACTTTAAAGACCGTGAGCATCGTGGAGATCGCCCGCACCGGGACACTGGCCATGCTGAAGATCCGGGAGCAGCGCCGCTAGGGAGGATGCATCCGGCCTCCCCTGCGGTCTGCCGCGGTTTTTATGGGGGTCTTGCTTTCTCGCGGAATAGCTGTCATAATGGAAGGCGGCTCAGTGACATTTCAAGCAGTAAAGGAGAACAAGATGAAGCAAGTATCGACAGAGAAGGCGCCGGCGGCGATCGGCCCCTATTCCCAGGGCTTTGTGAGCGGAAATCTGGTTTTTTGTTCCGGACAGATTCCGGTCGTCCCGGAGAGCGGTGAAGTGGCGGGCCCCGACATCGCTTCTCAGGCGGAGCAGAGCTGCAAGAATGTGAAGGCTGTCATCGAGGCCGCGGGCTCCGATATCGGAAGGGTTTTAAAGACCACCTGCTTCCTCGCGGACATGAACGACTTCGCTGTCTTCAACGGAGTCTATGAGAAGTACTTCAGCTCGAAGCCTGCCCGTTCCTGCGTGGCGGTAAAGGCCCTCCCGAAGGGAGTGCTCTGCGAGATCGAGGCCATTGCCGAGCTCTAGGCCCGATTTGGCGGGTATGAAAGGGATAAATGAAGTTTTATTCTTATGAGTACCTCACCAGCAGGATCGCTGTCACCAACCGGCTGCAACTTATCCTTGCGGCAGCGGCAGCGGTCCTTTTGGTGTTCGCGCTATTTAAATACTACCGGGAGAGACGGGATACAAAGTATCGGGAGCTCTCCCTCATTGCCCTCTTCAGCGTGCTCGCTCTGATCTGCGCAAGGATCAGCAGCGAGCAGAGTCTCCATCGGATCGACGATCAGTACTCCTCTGCGGCGCATGCTGTGGAGACGGTCGCGGAGGAGCTGAAGCTGGACAAGGCAAAAATCTATATCAATACCCAGGCGGCGAGGGATGGCGCCGTCGTGAAGGCCGGGGACGATTTCTACCGCATTATCTCGGTGGACGGAGGCTATCTTCTGGAGAAGATGGAGGTCGTTGACCCGGAGATTCAGCTGGTGGATGCCGACTAGGATGAGGAAAATATGCAGCTGTCTTATTTAAATGTCGCGATTAAACTCGCAATCGGCCTTCTCTCCCTCGTCATGGTGATCAATCTGACGGGAAAGGGAAATCTGGCCCCTTCTTCCGCCGTGGATCAGATCCAGAACTTTGTCCTCGGAGGAATCATTGGAGGCATGATCTACAACGAATCGATCAGCATCCTGCAGTACATCACCATTCTGATGATCTGGTTCTGCCTGGTGCTTTCCCTCCGCTGGCTGAAGACGAATTTGCGTTTTTTTAAAAAATATGTGGACGGGGAGCCGGTGACGATCATCCGGAGAGGAGAGATCGATGTCGAGGCCTGCCGGAAGGCGGGGCTCACGGCACACGACATCATGTTCAAGCTTCGGAACAACAATATCTTCAGCATACGGGAGGTGAAGCAGGCGGTGCTCGAGCAAAACGGGCAGCTTCTCGTCGTGCAGTCCGGAGAGGAAAATCCGCGCTATCCGCTCATCACGGACGGGATGGTGCAGGAGAATACGCTGGAGGCAATCGGGAAAACGCAGGACTGGCTGGAAGGGCGTCTTCGGGAAATGGGCTTCGGGGAGATCTCGAATATATTCCTTGCGGAGTATGTGAGCGGTGAGATCCATGTCGTGAGCTATTGAGAGGGCCGTGAGCGCTTTAAAAGCCCAAATCAAACCAAATCAAAAGAGAAGTGATTCCCAAAGAGAGCTCGGGAAAGGCCGCCCGGACGAAGCGGGGAATCAGAAAGAGGAAGCGGAGCAGCGCGGGGAGACGGCGCGGAGCTTTGGCGGGAAAGGAGGATCTGAGAGACGATGAAGTGTAAGAGCTGCGGAACGGAAATCCCGGAGAATACCAGATTCTGTCCTAACTGCGGGCTTCTCGTGAGCGCGCAGATTTCCTTTGATGGGATTCGAAAGGCACTGAAGCCGGTGGAGTACAAAATGCCGGAGAAAAAGAAGCGGGAGGATGCTTCCCCTGCTTTTTCTCCGGGAGGGAAAGAGGAAGAGGTAGAAAAGACTGTGTCCTCCGCCTCCGCGGAGGAGAGAGCCGAAGAGGATCAGAAATTCTCTGAGGAGATGGACCAGCTGCACTTTGACTTCTCACTGGACCGCTCCCAGCTTGGACCGGTCCGGGAGGGAGAAGAGAGAGAATGGGAGCCGCCGGAGCTCTTTACCCGCCTTTCGGAGGATGGGGAGCCGGAGGAGAGCGCCTTCTCTTATGAAGAGCCCCGTGCGGAGGACTCCTTAGAAGGCGCAGAAAAATCGCCGGATACGGCTTTCTCGGACGAGGAGAGAGAGCCCGAAGGATCAGAAGAGAATGCTTCGGATACGGATAGGTACGCGGCTTCCCCGGACAAGGAGGGGGAGGCGCTTTCTTCCCGCGGAGAGACAGAACGAGAAGAAGCAGAGACGGAACGAGAAGAAGCGGAAACGGAACAGGCTGAAGCGGAAGCAGAGCGGGAAAGGATCCGAAGAGCGGAGGCGGAGCGCTCCGAGGAGGAAGCGCGTCTTCAGAGGATGGAGGCGGAGAGAGAAAAGATCCGAAGGGCGGAAGCCGAGCGAAGGGCGGAGGAGGCGGAGAGACATCGCCTCGCAGAGGAAGCCAGGAGAGAAGAGGAGGAGAGAATCCGCCGCGCCGAGGCGGAGAGGAAGGCCCTGGAGGAAGAGAGAGCCAGGTCCTCCGAGAATGCGAAGAGCGAGGAGCAGGAGCGGATCACCGCGGAGCTCAAGGCCTTTCTCGGGACGGAGGAAGAGTCCGATTCCGAGCCGGAGACGAAGAATCCCGAAGAGATCTCCGCCTCTTCTTCAGAGGGAGAAGCAGAGAGAGAATCCTCCGCTTCCCCTGAGGCGGAGCCCCAGAGCCTGATGGAGACAGAGATGGAGACAGACTCCCATCCCTTAGCGGAGGAGATCTCCGCTTCCAGGGAGGATGAGAAGTCGGATGAGAGAGAGCGCAGGGAGGAACAGGGCCCGGACGCCGAGATCCGCGAGAGCTCCTGGTGGGAGGAAGAGGAGAAGCGGGAGAATGTAAGCGCGGAGGTTTCCTCTTCTCTTCCCCCGCTTTCAGAGGAGGAGAAGGCCAGGATGGCCTCGGAGATGCTCGGAACGGGAAGGAAAAGCGAAGATGCCCCGTCCCTTTCGGAGGAGAGAGAGGATCCGACTCCCAAAGAGCATTCTTCAAAGAGCGGGGAGAGGGATCCCTTCATTTGGGGGGAGAGCAGGGCAGATCGGAGCGAGAAGGAAAAGCGGAGCGGGAGAGGAAAGAAAAAGGAGAGAGAGAGAAGGAGCGGCGGAGGAAGGAAAGCCGGGAGCGGAAAGGAAGGAAAGAAGAAGGGCGGAGCCCTGAAGCTTTTCCTCCCGGCTGCTGCCACGGCAGCGGCGATCGCAGCCGCTCTATGGTATATGAACCTTCCCGCGGTGAAGCGCTCCGGAGAGCTCAATATGGGCCGGGAAGCGGTGAAGAAGCAGCATTACGAGCAGGCGATTCCGATCCTCGAAAAGCTTCTTTCCGAGAAGGAAGGGGGAAGGGAAGCCTACCTTCTTCTCGTGGATGCCTATGAGAAGGCGGGGAAGCACGAGGAAGCGGTAAAGACATTAGTTGCCGCTGTCGAGAGCTTTCCGGAGGATTCGGAGCTAAAAAAGCAGCTGGAGCTTCTGAATCCGAAGCTCTCCTTCAGTGCCTCGGGCGGAAGCTACCAGGATCCGCAGGAGATCCGGATTTCAGGCCCGGAGGGGGCGGAGATCCGCTATTCCTTAAGCGGCGGCGGTTTAGAGGAGGTAAAGGATGCGGTCTATGAGAATCCGATCCATCTGGATACGAATGGAAGCTATCATCTGAGTGCCTTCGCCAAAGCCTCGGACGGCGCAGAGGGGGAGACGCTCAGCGCGGATTACGAGATCGCCCTGGACAGCGCGAAATATCATCTGAACGACTGGTCCGATACCGAAGCGGGGAGGATCTTTCTCGATGAGAACGGGCGGAGAAGGACGGGCTGGTTCCAAAAGGACGGAAGCTGGTACTACTTCAATGCGGACGGCATATTGCAGACGGGTCTTCAGGAGATCGACGGGGATCAATATTTTCTGAAGGAGGACGGCGCCTGCCTCCTCAGTGCCTGGCAGGAGATCGACGGAGAGCTCTACTATTTCGGGCCGGACGGACGGATGCAGAAGAATCAGTGGGTCGACGGAAACTACTATGTGGGAGAGGACGGCAAGAGGCAGAAGAACACGACGATCGACGGGAAGCATCTGAACGAGGAGGGGCAGGCCGCCTTCCACGCGGCGGAGGAGTACAAGGCACATCCGGACATGATCGTCGTCGCGCATTCCAAGCAGAGAGTGGATAAGGGGAATTATTATATCATCCCATCCACCGTCTACTACGAGAAGAAAAACGGCCGTCCGGTCGGAAAGCCCGCCTATCAGATCGATGTGAAGATTCTGAAGGAGGCCTATGTCCATTATCTGGATGAGGATTATATGACGATCATCGCGCAGGACTCCGTATCCTTCCTGCCGGAGCTCTATATGCAAAAGATCATCCAAAATGACAAGGGCTATATCAAGGATTACAGCTTTGTGCTGGGAGAGGACAAGGGCTGATGAGGGCGGAAGCTTTGAGACTCAGTCTCTCTCTTCCGGGCGTACTGCTCTTCCTTCTTTTCTCCCTCCTCTTCATCGGAGTACTCAGCCTCCTCCTCTACCGGATTATGTGGAGGAGGCTGCAGAGGATCATCGATGAAGCGAAGGAGCGGGAGGGAAAGTCATGGGAGAGCCCGAGGCCGGATCAGGCTGCCGGAAAATGTCGCGACCGTTCCGAGCTCTAAGGGATGCAGAGAGGAATTTTCAGCACAAAACGAAGGATTTTGAGTTTTGAAGGGGCAGATTTTACAGCTCCGAAGAAGGCGGAAGTGGAATGAGCTTTAATTGGAAAAATGACAGTCGGCGCATCTTTTTGGTGGTGCTCGCCGCCTTTGTGATGGCGATGAACATCAATACCTTTGTCACGGCAGGGGGACTTTACCCGGGAGGCGTGAGCGGACTCACCATCCTGATTCAGCGGATCAGCCTGAACTACTTTCACGTGAAGCTTCCCTACTCCCTCGTGAACATCGCTCTGAATGCGGCTCCGGTCTATGTAGGCTTTCGCTTCGTCGGAAAGAAGTTCACCCTTTACTCCCTGGTCATGATTCTGTGCTGCAGCTTTTTCACGGACAGCCTTCCGGTCTATGAGATCACGCAGGATACCCTTCTCATCGCGATCTTCGGGGGAATCATAAACGGGCTCTCGATCAGCCTGAGCCTTTTTGCGGACGCCACCTCGGGGGGGACGGATTTCCTCGCGATCTACCTCTCGGATAAAAAGGGGATCGAGTCCTGGAATCTGGTGCTCGGCTTTAACGCGGTCATCCTGGGGATAGCGGGCTATTTCTTCGGCTGGGACAAGGCGCTCTACTCGATCATTTTCCAGTACGCCTCGACGCAGACTCTCTATGCGCTCTACCGGAATTATCAGAAGCAGACCCTCTTTATCGTGACGGATCATCCGCAGGAGATCGCAAAGGGCATCCACGAGGTCTGCAATCACGGCGCTTCGATCATGAAGGCGGAGGGATCCTATGAGCATAAGGAGCACGGCATGGTGTATTCCGTCGTCTCCTCCACCGACGCGAAGAGGGTGAGGATGAAGATCAAGGAGATCGATCCGAAGGCCTTTGTGAATATGATACGGAGTAAGGAGATCTTCGGCCGCTTCGTCATGAAGCCGAGAGACTGAGCGCGGCGGGAAATGACGGAGGGACAGTGAAAAATGACGGGGAGACAGCAGAAAATGACAGAGAAGCGGAAACATTACGAGGCGGTGCTCTTTGACCTTGACGGCACGCTGACCGATTCCGGCCCCGGAATCATGAAGTCGGTGCAGTACGCGCTCGACCACTTCGGGATCCGGGACGAGCCTGTCGAGAGACTTCGCCGCTTCGTGGGTCCCTCCCTCGTGGATTCCTTTATGGGCTTTTACGGGATGAGTCTCCTGGAGGCGGAGAAGGCGGTCTCCTACTATCGGGAGGTCTATCCGACGAAGGGGATCTTTGACGCCGAGCTCTATCCGGGGATGCGGGAGCTTCTTTCCTCCCTGAAGGAGGAGGGCAGAAAGCTTGTGCTTGTGACCTCGAAGCCGCTCGTCTTCGCGGAGCGGATCCTCGATCACTTTTCCCTCACCGGCTTTTTTGATGCTAAGACCGGGACGGAGCTAAGTGAGAAGAGCTCCCGGAAGGCGGGACTCATCGAGCGGGCGATCGAGCTTTGTTCCCTCAAAAGGGAGAGCGCGGTCATGGTGGGGGATACCCGCTTCGACATCGACGCGGCGCGGGAGACCGGCCTGGATTCGATCGGGGTCTGCTATGGATACGGGGGGAGGGAGGAGCTCATCCAGGCCGGAGCCACCTACCTCTCGGAGGATGTAGAAGGGCTCAGAAGCCTGCTTCTGTCGTAAACGGCATCCGGCTTTCAAAGAGTATCGTTTGGGAGGGAGAGGAAAATGGATCATACGCAGCTGGAAGAGCTTCGGAAGCTCGCAGAGGACGCAATCCGCAGGGCGGCCGACATTGACGCCTTAAATCAGGTGAGAGTGAGTTTTCTCGGGAAGAAGGGGGAGATCACCAATCTCATGAAGGCGCTCAGGGAGCTTCCGCCCGATCAGAAAAAGATCTTCGGGCAGAAGATCAATGAGGTGAGGGCGCTGATCGAGAGCGAGCTTCAGACGCAGCTTCCGATTCTCCACCGCCGCATGAGAGAGGCCAGGATCCAGTCGGAGACTCTCGATGTGACGCTCCCTGCGAAGAAGCGCCGCTTTGGTCATATGCACCCGAACACGAGGGCGCTGGAGGAGGTCGAGAGGATCTTTATCGGCATGGGATATGAGGTCGTGGAAGGACCGGAGATCGAGTATGATCTCTATAACTTCGAGAAGCTGAACATCCCAAAGGGGCATCCGGCGAGAGATGAGCAGGACACCTTCTACATCAATGAGAGCATCCTCCTCCGCACACAGACCTCCTCCGTACAGGCGAGGGTCATGGAGAAGGGGAAGCTCCCGATCCGGATGATCTGCCCGGGGAGAGTTTTCCGATCCGACGAGGTGGATGCGACGCATTCCCCCTCCTTTCATCAGATCGAGGGCCTGGTGATCGACCGCCATGTGAGCTTTTCGGATCTCAAGGGCACGCTCGACACCTTCGCGAAGGAGCTCTTCGGTCCGGAGACCAGGACGAAACTCCGCCCGCATCATTTCCCCTTCACAGAGCCCTCCGCCGAGGTCGATGTGAGCTGCTTTAAGTGCGGCGGAAAGGGCTGCCGCTTCTGCAAGGGAGAGGGCTGGATCGAGATTCTGGGCTGCGGCATGGTGCATCCCCATGTGCTGGAGATGTGCGGCATCGATCCGGAAAAATACAGCGGCTTTGCCTTCGGCGTGGGCTTGGAGAGGATCGCGCTTTTAAAGTATGAGATCGATGATATGCGTCTTCTCTATGAGAATGACAGTCGGTTCCTGGAGCAGTTTTAGGAGAGGGGAGAGAAGATGAACAGCTCGATGAATTGGTTGAAGGAATACGTGCCGGAGCTGGACTGCACGCCGGAGGAATTCTCCGATGCGATGACCCTGTCCGGAACGAAGGTCGAGACCTGCAGGATATTGAATCGAAATCTGAGAAAGATCGTCACCGGGAAAATCCTCTCCATAGAACCGCACCCGGACGCGGACCGGCTTGTAATCTGTCAGCTTGACATCGGAACAGGGGATGCAGTGCAGATCGTGACCGGAGCCCATAATATGAAGCCCGGAGATATCGTCCCGGTCGTTCTGGACGGCGGGAAGGTCGCGGGAGGACATGAGGGAGGAGCTCTGCCGGAGGATGGGATCGAGATCCACGCGGGAAAGCTCCGCGGTGTGCCCTCCTATGGGATGATGTGTTCCATCGAGGAGCTCGGGGCAGACAGGGCTTTCTATCCGGAGGCTCCGGAATCCGGCATCTATATCTTTCCGGAGGGGACCCCTGTCGGAGAGGATGCGCCTTCTCTTCTCGGCTTAAACGATGCGCTCCACGAGTATGAGATCACCTCGAACCGGGTGGACTGCTACAGTGTGCTCGGCATCGCGCGGGAGGCGGCGGCGACCTTCCGAAAGCGCTTTTTTCCGCCGAAGGAGGATGCTTCGGAGGGAAGCGGGGATGTGCATGAACTTTTGAGGGTCACGGTGGAGGATCCGGAGCTCTGCCCTCGCTATACCGCGCGCATGGTGAAAAATCTGCGTCTTGCGCCCTCTCCGAAGTGGATGCAGCTTCGCCTTGCGTCCGCCGGGATCCGCCCGATCAACAATCTGGTGGACATCACAAATTACGTGATGCTCGAATACGGCCAGCCCATGCATGCCTACGACTATGACAAGATCCGCGGGCATGAGATTATCGTAAGGCGCGCGGAGGACGGGGAGAGCTTTCAGACCCTCGACCAGAAGGAGAGGAGCCTGGACCATACGGTGCTCACGATCCGGGACAGAGACGGCGCGATTGGCATCGCGGGCATCATGGGGGGACAGAACTCAAAGATCGAGGACAGCGTAAAGACCATGGTGCTGGAGGCGGCCTGCTTCAACGGTGCCAATATCCGTCTCTCCGCGAGAAAGGTCGGAGAGAGGACGGATGCCTCTGCCTTCTTTGAGAAGGGACTCGATCCGAATCTCGCCTCTCAGGCGATGAACCGGGCCTGCGAGCTGGTGGAAAAGCTTGGCGCCGGGGAGCCGGTCGGAGGCATGATCGACATCTACGAAAGGAGGAGGGAGCCCTCCGTCGTGCACTGCACATCATCCGAGATCAATGCTCTCCTGGGAACCTCTCTCTCTCCGGAGGAGATGAAGGCCATCCTGGAGAGGGAGGAGCTCTCGACAGAGCTCGATGGGGAAAATCTCACCGTCACGGCCCCGACCTTTCGCCAGGATATCCACAGGATGTGCGATATCGCGGAGGAGGTCGCCCGCTTCTACGGCTATGCCTCGATCCCGATGAGCCTCCCCTCCGGAGCCGCGATCGGGGGACTTTCGACGGAGCTCTCGATCGACGAGAGATGCCGGCACAGCGCGGAGGCGCTCGGCTACTCCCAGGCTTATCTCTATTCCTTTGAGTCTCCGAAGGCCTGCGACAGACTTTTGCTTCCGGAGGATGCCCCGGAGCGGCAGCAGATCCGGATTCAAAACCCGCTGGGAGAGGATTTCTCCGTCCTCAGGACGAGCTCCGCGAATGGGATGCTGGCTTCTCTTTCCACGAATTTCAAGCGGAAGAACCGGGATGTCCGCCTCTATGAGATGGCAAATGTCTATCTCCCGAAGTCTCTGCCGCTCACAGAGCTTCCGGACGAGCGCATGCAGCTTACGCTCGGCGCCTACGGCGACTGCGATTTCTTCTCCGTAAAGGGAGATATCGAGCTCATCCTGAACCGCCTCGGCCTGAAAAAGCGCTTTCACTATGATGCCGCCTGTCCGCAGTCCTTTCTGCATCCCGGCAGGAGAGCAGATATCCTGTATGAGGAGAGGAGGCTCGGCTATCTTGGGGAGCTCCACCCCGAGGTGCTGGAAAATTACGGGATCGGAGAGAGAGCCTATCTCGCGGTCCTGGACATGAAGGAGGTCTATCCCTTCGTTCGGGACGAGATCCGCTATCTGCCTCTTGCGAAGTTCCCGTCGGTATCCCGGGACTTCTCCATGCTGGTCCCGCTCTCCGTTACGGCGGGGGAGATCGAGGACGTTTTGATACAGAGGTCCGGGAAGCTCCTGGAGGAGCTTAAGCTCTTTGATATCTATATCGGGGCGCAAGTCCTGTCGGGATATAAGTCCATGGCCTATACGCTCACACTCCGCGCGAAGGATCATACCCTCACGGAGGAGGAGATCAATGCGGTGGTGAGGAAGGTCCTGGACGGCCTTAATAGACTCGGAATCCGGCTTCGGGACTGAGCGATGCCTTCGGCCCGGCCGAAATCTCGGGCTATTTCTCTAAATTCATATGGATTTTCATCGGGGGCCTTAAGGAAAGATTTCCTTTTGGCTCTCTTTTTTGTCTTTTCGGAGGGACAGATCTTCGGCTATAATGGGGAGGATAAGTTCTTTGTTTTCCTTCCGCCCTGTGTGCCCAAAACAGCATGCCTTCGCTTTGGGCTCATGTCCGGTGCAGTGTCGTCCGGTTTAGAGCGGGGCAAGCGTCGGCATAAAACCATTATCCTATATTCCTCTGCCGGGAGCCTTGCGCCGGAGTAGGGGGAGAAAGCTTCGAAAGAGGCGTGGGGCTTGACGGAAGTCATGAGAGCGGCGGAAGCGAAGTGACGCATAGGACCGAGTCCTCTTCCTTGATCTTTACGGATATTGCCGCCGGAGGAGGGAGAGGGAGGATGGATTCCGGGGAGGCTCGCCTCTCCGGGGAATCGAGAGGAAAGTGGAATGATTGAAGCGATAGGGCTTAAAAAAAGCTTCGGCCCGGTCCCGGCGCTTTGTGAGATCAGCATGGAGATCCGGGAGGATCAGGTATTCGGACTGATCGGAAGCAATGGGGCGGGAAAGAGCACGCTGCTTCGCCTGATTGCAGGTGTCCTGAGACCGGACAAGGGAGAGATCCGGGTGGACGGCGAGGCGGTTTATGACAGGCCGGCGATCAAGGAGAGGATCTTTTTCATCTCGGATGAGGGCTGGTTTTTCCGAAATGCGGTGCCGAGGGATGTCATCGGCTTTTACGCCGGAGTCTATCCGGGCTTTGAGAGAGAAAAGTGCCTCTCCCTTCTCTCCGATTTCGGTCTCGATCCGGATCGGAGAATCTCGAATTTTTCGAAGGGAATGAAGAAGCAGCTCTCCGTTCTGCTCGGCATCTCCTCCGGAACGAAGTATCTCCTCTGCGATGAGACCTTCGATGGACTGGATCCTGTGATGAAGGAGGGAGTCAAGTCACTTTTCTCCCGGGAGATGAAGGAGCGCCCGCTGACACCGGTCATCGCGAGCCACAATCTCCGGGAGCTTCAGGATATTTGCCAGCATGTGGGGATTCTCCACCGGGGCGGAGTGCTCCTCTCAGAGGAGATTTCCGCCTTAAATCCCGAGATCCAGAGAGTACAGCTGGTCCTCGAGGATGAGGAAGCTTCGAAAGAAAAGCTTTCCGAACTTCCGATCCTCCGCCAGAGCCGAAACGGGAGCGTGCTGACACTTGTCATCCGCGGGAAGAGGGAGGAAGTCGAGGAGAAGATCCGGGCGCTCTCTCCCCGCTTTTTCGAGCTGCTTCCTCTCGGACTGGAGGAGCTTTTTATCAGTGAAACGGAGGATGCAGGATATGAACTTAAGAAAATCCTTTCTGACGGAGCTTAAGCTGGAGCTCGGCGCGAGAGTTCCGCAGCTTGCGCTCTGTCTTCTTGCCTTTTCCCTCTACCATGTGCTTGCCCTCTTTCTCGCCCTGAATTCGGTCGGAGGGAGAGGCTTCACAGGGCTTGAGCAGACGGATCTGATCGCGGAGCGGCTTTTGCGGAGCAGCGTTTTCTTCGGCCTCCGGAGCCCCGCTGTCTTCCTGAGCGGATTTTTCGCGGTCTTTCTCAGTATGCAGGGCTTCTCCTATCTGAACAGCAGGAAGAAGCTGGATTTCTATGAGGCGCTCCCGATTTCCCGCCGGAGGAGATTCTTCGGGATTCTGCTCTCCGGACTTTTGATCTATCTCCTGAGCTATTTCGGAACAAAGCTGATCGGCTTTTTGATCGCGCTGGCCTTTCACGCTCTGAACCGGGCTGTCGTGATCGAGGCCCTGCAGCAGTCTGTCCGGGAGCTCGTGCTCTTTCTGGCGCTCTCCGGGGTCGCTCTCCTGGCGAGGATGCTCTCCGGCAATACCTTGATCTCCGTCTTTCTTCTTTTCTTCTTCCTGGTCTATGAATTCTTTGTCCGGGCGCTGCAGCTCGGCTTTCGCGTTGCCTTCTACAGGACCATGGTGACAGAGGGATACCCCATCTGGCTTCAGACTCCGAGGAGCTCTCCCTTTTTCTACTACAGCAATGCGGCGGCGGGATTTCCCTATCTGTCCTCCGAGACGGTTCCGGCGTCTGAGATGCTCCGTTTTCTTCAGAAGTCTTTGCTCCCGGATCTCTTCGGAGTTCTCCTCTTTCTCTTCTATTTGCTTTTATCCTATCTCGCCTACCGAAGGAGAAGGGCGGAGGACGCGGGAAAGGCGCTGGTCTTCCCGCCGATTTACCTTCTTTTAAAGTTTCTCATCGCAGTGCCGCTCGCTCTCTCCGCGGGCGGGCTTGCCTATGCGATCCGGGGAGGGGGACTGGAGTTTCCGATGGAGCTCTTTATGCTCTTTCTGATCAGCCTTCTCTCCTGCTGCATCCTGGAAATCGTTTACCATCTTCGTTTCCGCTCGCTTTTTTCCAGGCCCTGGGATATTTTTCTCGTCTTCCTCCTCTCCGGACTCTGCTTCTTCTGGTATCGCTTTGACCTCGGGGGCTTCGACCGCTATGTTCCGAAAAAGGAGACGGTAGAGAGCGCCTCCCTCTATCTGAGCGACAATTTCGGGAGCAGGGTGGATGAGTACGGGGATACGGACTATGGAAACGACAGCTTTAAAAGGATGAAGCTAAAGGATATCGATGCCGTCCGGGAGCTCGCGCGGCAGGGACAGAAATATACGCGTTCTGTGGAAACGGATATCGACGACCGCTACTCCGCAGAGAGCGCGGCGGACTCCTATGATTTCATTGTCAACTATCAGCTCAAAAACGGGAGGACGGCGAGCCGGCGCTTCCGCCTTCCGGAAACGGTCGATCCGGAGCTGATGGATCGGGTCATCGGCTCCCCCGAATATAAGGAGGTTCTCTTTGATTTAAATTGCTATCCCTTCCGAAAGGGAAGGGGGGAAGGCACGGAGCTTTGCTATATAAGCCCTTCTGCCACGAGATCTGTTCCGGTCAATGAGGAGGTTCTCCGGGAGTTCAAGGAGGTCTATCAAAAGGACCTTGCCCTCTATAACTACAGCTTTTCGCACAGTCATTTCCGCGTGGGCAGCGTTCAGATCAACGGCTCCCAGCGGATGGAGGACGCCTACGAGAGCTGGCTCTCCCATGGCTATACTACCGGGGGCTCCTTTGAAAAATTCCAGAAGGTGCATGACTATATTTCAGACTATTCCGTGCAGTATCCGATCTATACGGAATACAGGAATACGATCGCCTTTTTAAAGGAAAAGGCAATCTGGTCGGAGATGATCCCGGAGGAAAGCAGGGTGGAAGGGATTGAGCTGAACTACAGGACGGTTTATCAAGATCAATACTTTTTGGAGAGAGTGCTGAAGCTCCTGGAAAAGGCGGTTCCGGAGGACAGCATAAGAGGAGATTTCCATACTGTGAATCAGCTGGATGATATGACCATCGGTCTGCGGCTTAAGGAATTGGTGAGCGATCCCGATCGCGGTTCCGGCGGCGGCAGCGCGAGGTATCTCTTTTTAAAGGACCAGACTCCGGAGGAAATCCGGAATCTGGAGGAATGGATTCCCATGCCCTATGCGGAAGACGGTATGGATTCGGAGACTTCCGCCTCTTAAGAGAAGGGGGAGCTCAGCCTTGAGCGCGGAAGCGGAGCTCCCCGTCCTCCCGCATCTCATCGATGATCGCGAGACTGGTCACTCGATATCCCTTTTCCCGCAGCTCGCGGCCGCCGGACTGGAAGCCTTTTTCGATCGCGATTCCAATGCCGGCGACCTCGGCTCCCGCCTGAGAGCAGATATCGAGAAGTCCCCGCATCGCTTTTCCGACGGCAAGAAAATCATCGACCAAAAGCACCCGGTCTCCCTCGTGCAGAAACTTTTTTGAGAGCGTGACGGTATAGTCTTTCCCGTAGGTATAGGAGCTCACGGTGCTCATGTAGAGCTCCCCGTCCAGATTTTTGCTCTTCGCCTTCTTGGCGAAGAGCGCGGGGACATGGAACTGGAGGGCGGTAAGACAGGCAATCGCGATGCCGGAGGCCTCTATGGTGAGGATTTTCGTGATCCCATCATCCCGATAGCTCCTGTAAAATTCCTTTCCGATCTCCGACAGAAGCTCCACATCCAGCTGATGATTCAAAAAGCTGTCGACCTTCAGGATCTCCCCCGGGCGCACCTGCCCGTCCCTTCGAATGCGTTCTTCCAGTAATTTCATACCCACGTCCCTTCCTGAAATTTCATCCTGAAAAAGATCTGACCGCAGAAAATGATTCTGCCTATCTCCGCGGTTTTTCTTATGCTGTACATGATAACAAGGAATGAAAGGACTGTCAAAACAGATTTTCGGGGATTCCTTCTTCTCATCTGAGCTCTCCTGTAGTAAACTAATATTCGTCTCTAAAGCCGCCTGTTCTGCCCCCTGCTTCGGCTCTGTATCCGGCAGCGCATCAACGAATTTAAAGACCGAAGCGCTGTATGCCGGGCGAGGGCGGTTTATGATTTGCCGGAGGCAGGAGAGAGGCGCAGAGCCGGTATTTATCGCGGCCTCTTCCTGCGGGGTATGAAGATTAGGAGTTGAGTATGGAAATCCCCGAGCTTTTTGAAACGGTTCTCTCTGACTATGCAAAGAGAGAGGATGTGACGCCTGAGACGGCGCTTTCGAATCTGATGGATTTCATCCAGCTGAAGGAGGAATCCTTTGCCAATGTCACGGTGGCGGTCGAGTCTCCGGCTCTCTATCTGAGCGATGAGGATGAGATAGCGGATGGTGAGCTGCTTCAGTATTATATGGATCTTTTCGGGGAGGACGGGCCCGGCGCGAGGGTGAACGGCTATTACCGGAGGGAGAAGGCGGACATCCTGATCCTGGAGATCGAGTATGATGATCTCATGCCGCTTTGGGATATTCTCTCCCTCTTTCGGATTAAAATCCCCTCCATGGATCTGGACGAAGGGATCGATGAGGAGGGAAATGAGGTTCAGGTGCTCCGGCTCTCCTATCTCCGGGACAATTACGGGGGGATGATGGAGCTTTCGGACAGACTTTTCGATGAGCTGGATGATCCGAAGCGGGAGGAGGACGGATATGAAAAGACCGGCTACTATGAGCCGGCCTATGAGGATCTGGAGGAGGACTGAGTTAAGGTGCAGAGCGCTTAACGGCGGATCAGCAGGCGGGGGATCCGTGAAGGAGGGGGAGCTTCATATTTTTTTCTTTCGAAAGCAGCTCCCGGACCGTGCTTCGGATCTCCGAAACCTGATAAAGAGAGCCGAAGCAAAGGAGCGTCGGCTCTTCTTCTTTTTCCTCCTCGAGGCGGGAGAGTGCGAGGGAGAGGCCGGAGCGGATATCTTTTCCGATTTCCACGGGACCGTCGAAATATTTTCGGATCTCCGCGGCGAGCCTCTCCGCCGGAAGCGCTCTCTCATATTCTCCCTCCGGAATGACCGCCGTATAGCGGCGGGCGATGGGGGCGGTGAGGAGGAGCATCTCCCGGTAGTCCTTGTCCCGCATGACGCCCATCAGAAAATCGATCTTTCGCCCGGGGAGAAGGGAGCGGAGGCTTTCCGTCATAGCGGCCGCTCCGTCCGGATTGTGTGCTCCGTCCAAAAGGATGAGGGGGGATCGGGACAGAAGCTCAAAGCGGCCCGGCCAGCGGACCTTCGAGAGCCCGCTTTGGACAGCGTCCTCCGGGATCGCGACACCCTCCTCCTTCAGGATGTCGACGGCGTCCAGGACGGCGGAGGCATTTCGGAGCTGATAATCGCCGAGGAGGGAAAGCCTTAGCCCCGTTCTCCTTCGATAGGAAAAGCACTGGAAGGCCCCCTCCTCCGAGAGGCCGAGACTTTCTCTTTTGAGGAGAGAGGGCTCTGTGAGTGTAAGCTCTGCGCCCTGCTCCTCCGCGATTTTCGAGATGAGGGATGTGACCTCCTCGCTCTGCCGAAGGAGGACCGCCCTTCCTCCTCTTTTCAGGATTCCGGCTTTTTCCCACGCGATTTCCGCGATACTGTTTCCGAGGAGCTCTGTGTGATCCAGCCCGATGGAGAGGATCAGAGCGCAGAGGGGGGGCGGGATGACATTGGTCGCGTCATAGCGGCCGCCGAGCCCGACCTCCAGGACGACATAGTCGCAGGCCTCCTCATAGAAGTAGAGGAAGGCGAGGAGGGTGAGAAGCTCAAAGGCCCCCGCCTCCTCCCCGCTTTTTTTCAGTGCGGCGAGGAGCTTCTCCGAAAGCTCCGAAAGACGGGCATCGCTGATCTTTTCTCCATCTATGGACCAGCGCTCATTGACCGTCAGGAGGTGAGGGGAGATATAGAGGCCGCAGCGGTATCCGCTCTCTGTCAGGATGCTTTGCAGCATCGCGGCGCTGGAGCCCTTTCCGTTCGTCCCCGCGACATGCAGGGCTCTGAGCTTCTCCTCGGGATGCCCGAGCAGGGAGAGGATATGCCGCATTACCCGGAAATCGGGCCGCTTCGGGGCGTTCCGGTCTCCCTGCAAAAGCCCCGTGATTTCCTCCCAGTTCATGTTGTGAGCTGGCGCTTCAGGAAGTGGAGATGCTTCACCCCGCCAAGGCTCATGATGATGAAGAAGTGGAAGGGGACGAGTATCGCGACCTGCCAGATTCTGGTGAAAAGAACTCCCCGGTAGGGACTCCCGTAGAGGATAGAGATCCAGAGCGTATTCACGAAAAGAGTGATGAGGATCCGATTGATGAAGATTGCGGCGAGGGCGCGGAGAAGGAGAGGCCCCTTCTTGCAGTCATGCAAAAAGAAGCCGAGACTCGCGCCGCAGAGCGCACTGCTCAGCGTAAAGCCCGGGAAATAGGTTCCGCTTGGCTGCAGCATGAAGCCGAGGAGATCGGAAGCCGTCGCGAGAGCCACAGTGGGAAGCGTCCCGTAGAGGAGAGCACATACCGCGGAGGGAATGATGGCGAAGCCGATTCGGACATTCCATGCGTTAAAGGCGAAAAAGCGGCTCAGTATAATGTGAAGAGCCGTGAGTAGGGATAGAATGGTGAGCATCTGAATCGATTTTCGCCTGTCCTGAAACATAAAAAAACCTCCTTCACTTAAGTGGAAATCCCGCCGCAAAGAAGGCATCTGACATACAGAGACCAACGCAGCGGGATGCGGGATCCGAACCGCGCTGAGGTTCTCAGCTTCGTTCCTCGTCAACTCCCCGTTCGAGGACACTTACCGCTCGGATCTCTACTCTGCGTTTTACCAGTTCATAATAGCGCAGAAACAGGACTTTGTAAAGAGAATATCCAAAGGGAAATGCGGAGGGAGCTGGCGGGCATAATTTCGGAAACATGCCTTGCAATGCCGAAAAAAGCGCGCTATGCTTCTCGGAAGGAGAGAACGCGGGATGAAATATGTCAGGGAAATTCTTTGGATTATTGCCTTTACTCTTTTGGGAGAGGTATTGAACCGGCTTTTGAAGCTGCCGGTTCCCGCCGGGGTATACGGCCTTTTTCTGATGCTCCTTGCCCTTCTTTCCGGGCTCATCCGCTTGGAGGATGTAGAGGGCGCGGGGAATTTTCTTTTGGATACGATGACGATCATGTTTTTGCCGGCGGCGGTGGGGATCATGACGGTTACAGAGCTTTTGCGTCCGGTGCTCCTTCCCTATCTTATCATCATCGTGCTTTCCACAGTGCTTGTGATGTCAGTGACCGGCCTGATCGCGGAGAAAATCCTGCATTATACGGAGAATCGAAGAGACAGGCAGCTGGAGGATGCGGAGATCTCCCTTGATCCGAGCGAAACCTTCGGGATCGGCCGCCGCGCCCTGAGTCCGCACGGGGAGATGGACGGCGCGAACGGCTACCGGGATATCATCAGCCAAAAAAAGCAGAGGGCAGCGGAGAGCCCTATGGCAGAAAAAGCCGGGAAAGAGGAGAAGGAGGAGGGGATGAGGGAAGAGAAGATGGAGGGTGAGGAAGGGGCGAAGGAAGAGAAGATCGAGGAGGGGAGAGAATGAGAGAGGTCCTTTCGGGTTCGGAGCATTTCGGGCTGCTTCTGAGCATTTTTTTCTTTCTTGCGGCGGTACAGCTCAAGGCGCGCTTCCGTCTTTCCATTCTGAATCCTCTCCTGATTTCGACGATATGCATTATCCTCACGCTCCTCGCGCTCCATATCCCCTATGAGGAGTACAAGAAGAGCGCGGACCTTCTCTCCTATCTGCTCACTCCGGCGACGGTCTGTCTCGCGATTCCGATGTATCGGCAGCTCTCCCTCTTAAGGAGAAATATCGCCGCGATCATGATCAGCATCGTGTGCGGAAGCCTCTCCTCCGTGCTGAGCGTCCTCTTTCTCGGGAAGCTTTTTCGGCTTCCGGCGGAGCATATCCTCACTCTCATGCCGAAATCCATCACGACAGCGATCGGCATGGGAGTCTCGAAGGAGGCCGGGGGCTTCGTCACGCTCACGGTCGCGGCGATCATCCTGACCGGCATCCTGGGGAACATGCTCGCAGAGCAGGTCTTTCGGATCTTTTCCATAAGGCATCCCATCGCGAAGGGGCTGGCGCTCGGGACCTCCGCCCATGCCGTCGGCACCGCGAAGGCCCTGGAGCTCGGGGAGATCGAGGGCGCCATGAGCTCTCTGGCCATCGTCACGGCCGGAGTTACTACGGTGATTCTCGTCCCCCTGGTCACGGCGATCGCCTTCTGAGGGAAACGAAAACTTTTTATAAATTTGAAAGAAGATGCTTCCGATTTTTTGTGCTATGATTCAGGCAGCAAGGAGGACTTAAGTCAAGATGAAAAGAAAGAGAAAACTCTGGCTGCTTTCGCTTCTGATCGGAAGCCTGGCCCTGATTCCCGCGGGGGGCTGTGCCTACGCGGATGGTCTGGAGGCGGAGACCGGCCCCGGCATCGACCTTGGGCAAAAGCACAGGATGAATCTGCACGCGGCGGATGAGAATGACTTTTCCGATCTCTTTACCGGTGTGAAGAACGGGGAGGATGTGCCGCTTCCGCAGGGCTATACCTTCAGCGAGGTCGGAACCTACAGCTACGATGATCTCTCCGCGGATCTGAACAAGCTGAAGACAGATTATCCCGAGATGGCGCTCGACTCCCTCGGAAAGACCGCGGACGGCAGAGAGCTCTACCACGTCGTGGTGGGGAATCCGAACGCAAAGCACAAGATTTTGGTTCACGCCGGGATCCACGCGAGGGAATATATCGTCTCCCAGGTCGCCATGCGGGAGATCGGAAGTCTTCTGAAGATGCAGAGGGAGGACTCGAAATACGGGGGGAAGAGCATGAAGAGCATGCTCCAAAACTGTGCCGTTCATTTCGTCCCGATGGCGGATCCGGATGGAATCGCCATCGTCCAGGGCGGACTGGGCTGTATCGGCTCCGAGGCTCTGAGAACTTCGATCCAGCAGATGATGGAGAAGGATAAGGTGACGGACCGGGAGAAGTACTATAAGACCTGGAAGAGCAATGCCCGCGGCGTAAATCTCAATAAAAATTTTGACGCGAACTGGCAGGATACCAACGATCGGAAGGGCTATCCGTCCAAGGACGAGTACAAGGGAGAGGCCGCGGAATCCGAGATCGAGTCGAAGGCACTCGCGGATCTGACGAGGAAGGAGCACTTCGATCAGACGATCAGCTATCACACGCAGGGGAAGGTGATCTACTGGTACTTTGGAGAGGGAAGCTATGTGAAGTCCGCCCGCAGACTCGCGGAGGTCGTGAAGAGAAATTCCGACTATGCAGTCAGCGATTACTATGTCCCGAACGAGGCGGGAGGCTTCAAGGACTGGGCGGAGCAGAAGCTGAATATCCCCTCTGTTACGATAGAGTGCGGGATCGGAACCAGCCCGGTCCCGGAGGAACAGATCAAAGAGATCTGGGACGGGCAGAAGGGCATCCTCCCCGACCTTTTATACAGCTACAGCTAGAAAAAGGATTCGCGGAGGCAGTGCTCCCGGCGCTTGCTTCTGCCTTTGGATCTCACGGTTTGAACGCCCGTCCTTCGGCATTCAGCGGCTCAAAGAAAGGATCGCGGTATAAGACGGACTGCCTCGGAAGCAGCGGATCGGCAGAAGGGGCGGAGGAGGCTATCTCGGGCCAGCTTGCTTTTAAGAGGGCGCTTTCTGAGAGGAAAGCGCCCTTTATCGCGCTTCGAATGTGGATTTCCGCCCGGAATGCTTGCGCTATCCGGCGTTTCGTTTTATGATAGACAAAATTTCCACATGTCCTGGCCGCCCTGCTGCGGCGGAAGAGATCATGAATCGGGAGGAGCGAAAGTGGCGGATACAGAAGAGAAAAGGCCCGCGGAGAGCGCGGCGGAATCCAGAAATTTTATCGAGCAGGAGATCGACAGGGATCTGAGGGAGGGAAGATGCCATGAGGTGAGGACCCGCTTCCCCCCGGAGCCAAACGGCTACCTCCATATCGGACACGCGAAGTCCATCCTTTTGAACTACGGGATCGCGGAAAAATACGGGGGGAGCTTCAATCTCCGCTTTGACGACACCAATCCGACGAAGGAAAAGACGGAGTTTGTGGATTCCATCCGCCGGGATGTCGAGTGGCTGGGGGCGGATTTCGGAGACCGCCTCTTCTTTGCCTCCGATTATTTTGACATTATGTATGAGAAGGCGCTCCTTCTGATCCGAAAGGGGAAGGCCTTTGTCGATGAACTCAGCGCGGAGGAGATCCGGGAGTACCGCGGGGATCTCCACCATCCCGGCCGAGAGAGCCCCTTCCGGGACCGCCCGGCGGAGGAGAGCCTCCGCCTCTTTGAGGCGATGCGGGACGGAAGCTTCCGGGACGGGGAGCGCACGCTCCGCGCAAGAATCGATATGGCGAGCTCCAATATCAATATGAGGGATCCGGTTCTCTACCGGGTGGCGCATAAAAGCCATCACAATACCGGGGACAAATGGTGCATCTATCCGATGTACGACTTCGCGCATCCGATCGAGGATGCCGTGGAGGGGATCACGCATTCGCTCTGCACCCTGGAATTTGAGGACCACCGGCCGCTCTACGACTGGGTCGTGAGAGAGTGTGAATTCGCGGAGCCGCCGCGGCAGATCGAATTCGCGAAGCTCTACCTCACCAATGTCGTCACGGGGAAGCGCTACATCAAAAAGCTGGTGGAGGACGGAGTGGTGGATGGCTGGGATGATCCCCGGCTTGTGACCATCGCGGCGCTCAGGAGGAGGGGCTATACACCGGAGAGCCTGAAGCGCTTCATAGAGCTCTCCGGCATTTCCAAGGCGAACTCCTCCTGCGACTTCTCTCTCCTCGAGTACTGCATCCGGGAGGATCTGAAGGAGAAGCGCCCGAGACTCATGGCGGTGCTGGATCCCGTAAAACTTGTGATCGATAACTATCCGAAGGGGCAGAGCGAGCTTCTTACGATTCCGAACAATCTGGAGAATGAAGCGCTCGGGAGCCGGGAGCTCAGCTTTTCCGGGGAGCTTTGGATCGAGAGAGAGGATTTCATGATCGAGCCTCCGAAGAAGTACAAAAGGCTCTATCCGGGCAATGAGGTCCGCCTCATGGGGGCTTACTTCGTGTGCTGCACCGGCTATGAGACCGATGCCTCGGGGAAGGTCACGCTCATCCACGCAAGCTATGATCCAAAGACCAAGTCCGGCAGCGGCTTCGAGGGGCGGAAGGTCAAGGGCACGATCCATTGGCTGGACGCAAAGAGCGCGGAGAGAGCGGAGGTCCGTCTCTATGAGCAGCTGATCGATGAGGAGAAGGGAAAGCTCAACGAGGACGGAAGTCTGAATTTCAACAGGAACTCCCTGACGGTGCTGAAGGATTCTTATGTGGAACCCGCTCTCAAAAGAGCGAAGCCCTCTGAGAGCTTCCAGTTTGTGCGAAACGGCTATTTCTGCGTGGACTGCAGGGATTCCTCGGAGGGAAATCCCGTATTTAACCGGATCGTCTCCCTGAAGTCGAGCTTCCGGCTTCCAAAGGGCGAAGAGAGATAAATTGGACGCCGCAATATCGCGGCGTCTACAGCGATGGACAGGAACCGCTTTTTCGGATTCTGAAGAGCGGTTCGAGGATTGGATTCATACGGAGGAGAACAGATGGGAAAGAAAAGAGGCCTGGGGGGACTTTTGAGCGCGGCGGCGCTGCTTGGCGCCGGAGCGGCGATCGCATCGTATTTTTATAAATATCAGAAATTTTCCGATGAGGTCGATCAGGATTTCACGGATGTCGTGGGCTCCGCCTCGGAGGTGAAGGAATCCGCAAAGCGCTCCTACACCGTACTCAAAAATTCAAAGAATTCCGAGGATCTGAAGGCGGCGGCGCGGGACCTTGGCTATGCGGCGAAGAATCTCGCCATTGATACGAAAAACCTCGCGGTGGACGCCGGAAAGGACGCTTACCGACAGGTGAGAGAGGCGCTGGACAGCCGTTTCTCCGGTGCCAAGAAGGAGGCGGAGGATGTGGAATCCGATGATTCTCCGCTGGAGGAGCCCGAGATAGAGGTGGAATTCTATCATGCGGGAGGACCGGCTGAGACCGCGCTTTCTGCCCCTTCTCATCAGGCCGCGGAGCGTCCTGACGCGCTTTCCGCCTCTTCCCATCAGACAGCGGGCGTCTCCGTTCCTTCCCATCAGGCGGAGGGCGTCTCCGCCGGGGCTTTTGCTTCGGCAAATCCTTCGGACAGCGTTCCCGCAAGAGCAGCTGTTTCGACGGATCCTGCGGTCGGCGTTTCCACCGGCATTTCATCTCCCGCAAATCCTGCGGATCGGGTAAATCCCGCAGCGGGGCTTTCCCCGGCATCCTCGGCTCCTTCGGATGGGGCAGAGAGAAGCGACAGAGAAAAGGAGAGTGCGGATTGATGGAGAAGATCACGAGCTTTACGGTGAATCACCTGCTCCTTGAGCCGGGAGTCTATGTCTCCAGGATAGACCGCGTGGGGACAGAGAGCGTCACGAGCTTTGATCTTCGCTTCACTTCTCCGAATCGGGAGCCGGTCATGAATACCGCCCCGGTGCACGCGATCGAGCATCTCGCAGCGACCTTTCTCCGAAATGATCCGGAGTGGAAGGATCGGGTGCTCTATTTCGGCCCGATGGGCTGCCGGACCGGCTTCTACCTCCTTCTTCTGGGAGAGCATCACCCTGAGGAGATCCTTCCCCTTTTGAAGCGCTGCTGCCGTTTCATCCTGGACTTTTCGGGGGAGATCCCCGGTGCGAGACCGAGAGACTGCGGAAACTACAGCGATATGAATCTCGATATGGCGAAGTGGTGGGCGGGGCGTTACCTCAGAGAGACGCTGGAGCGGATCGATGAGGCGCACATGAATTACCCGGATTAGGAGGAAAGAATGGCGGCAGAGATCAACAAACACTACCTGGAGCTGAAGGAGAGCTATCTTTTCTCGGAGATCGCAAGGCGCATCCGGGAATGGCAGGCGGAAAACCCGGACAGAGCGGGAGAACTCATCCGCATGGGGATCGGGGATGTCACCCGCCCTCTTCCCGGGGCCGTTGTGGATGCGATGATTCACGCTGCCTCCGAGATGGGAAGGGCGGAGAGCTTCCGCGGCTACGGACCGGAACAGGGCTATGACTTTCTGCGGGAAAAGATCCGGGGATATTATGAGAGCTTCGGCGTAAGCCTCAAGGAGCAGGAGATCTTCATCTCCGACGGGGCGAAATCGGATCTTGGAAACATCCTGGACATCATGGGGGAGAAGAGCAGTGTCCTCGTGACGGATCCGGTCTATCCGGTCTATGTCGATACCAATGTCATGGCGGGACACAGCATCCGCTATGCCCTGTCCGGAGAGGAGAACGACTTCCTGCCGATGCCGAGGGAGGACTATGCCGCGGACCTCATCTATCTCTGCTCTCCCAACAATCCCACCGGCGCGGTCTACGACAGGGCGCAGCTTTCCGCCTGGGTGGACTTCGCGCGAGAGAGAGGCTCCATCATCCTCTTTGACTCTGCCTACGAGTGCTTCGTCACGGGGGATCTTCCCCACTCTGTCTATGAGATCGAGGGTGCGAAGGAGGCCGCGATCGAATTTTGCAGCTTCTCGAAGAAGGCGGGCTTTACGGGCACAAGATGCGGCTATACCGTCGTCCCCGAGGAGCTCAAGCGGGATAATGTGATGCTGAACCGGCTTTGGCTCAGGAGGCAGACGACGAAATTCAACGGCGTGTGCTACATCGTGCAAAGGGGCGCAGAGGCGGTCTTCAGCGAGGAGGGAAAGAAGCAGATCGAGGAGAATATTTCCTACTACCGGGAGAATGCCAGGATCATAACGGAGACCCTGGACCGGCTCGGAATCTATTATACCGGAGGGAAAAACTCCCCCTATGTCTGGATGAAAGCTCCCTTTGGCCTCTCCTCCTGGGATTTCTTCGACAGACTCTTAAATGAGTGCCGCGTCGTCGGGACGCCGGGGGAGGGATTCGGGAAAAGCGGAGAAGGATATTTCCGCCTGACGGCCTTCTCCACGAAGGAAAATACCAAAGAGGCGATGCGGCGGATGGAGACGCTTTTCCGCTGAGACGACTTCTGTGCTTACTAAAGACTTGGCCTTGGATAGGGAAATGGGGCGATCTTCCGTTTGTCCGTCCAACGCCGGGCGGACAAACGGAAGAAAAGGCGGCATAGAAGGCGTCAGAAAACAGCCTCTAACCGAACTTGGCTGCAGAGGGGAAGCATCCCCTCAGTTTTTTCCGCATCCGTTTTTGGAAGAAAGCTGCCGCTTTGGGCTCAGACAATGCCATAAGGCATTGAGGATTTTTTACTTTATACCATAAGCGATAAGCAATAAAAAGAATAATAAAGGGAAGACGCCTGCTTTTCCTCGACCCTGAACATTTTCCTGAGCGTTGTTCTATAAAAAGAGATTCTTCCAAAACGGGATGGGACGGAAGATATGAGATGAAACAGATCGATAAAGGAAGGGAGGGGGAGCTCAGTCCGGGAGCTCGAATTCCATCTTAACCGTCGTATTCACAAGGTCAAGAGCGGTCTGAATCTTTCTCAGCTCGTCGGAAATCCTCCTGTAGTCCTCCTTCGCCTTTTCTACGGAATAGTTCGTATAGGAATAGTCGATGACGGTGCTGCTGCCGATGCCGCCGATCGAGCTTCTCTGCTTCGGAAGGCGGTTCTGCATGGGATACAGTCTGTTTCGCATTTCCGTGAGCTGCGGGATATAAACCAGCACCTGGTCAATCGTCATCCCGCTGTCCCCGACCATGTGAGAGCTGTTAAAGCAGTTGACGGCGTGCTTTAGGATCCGGATCTTCCGGTCATAGCTTTCCAGGATGCTCTGCGTTTCCCCGTAGTTATATGCGGGGCGGACGGATTCGATGTCTTCTCCGAGAGAAGCATTGAATATCGAGCTCTGCCGCTCATTGGAGAGGACGAGATTCTTTTCCTCCAGAAGCTTTTTCAGAATCTTCGACGCTTCCGCCGATGTGACAAGGTATTTCATGCTGTCTCCTTCCTTTATCCTCTGAAGCGGTCCGCCCGAAATCCTTCCTCTGTTCAAAGCGGCCGGAACGAGAATTCCTCCCCGTTTTTCGCCTGTTCGGAAGATTCGGAATGCGAAAGCTTTCGCACAGTCTTTCGGGGATTCTCCCGGGAAAAACAGAGCAGCGTGGGCTTTCCCGCGCTGCTCCTCCCCCCATTCGATCAACCCGTCCTATCCCGGGATCCGTTTTCCTTATGGAAGCTGCCTGAAGCTGCGCTTCAGAACTGCGAACTGCGCAGCTTCCCCGCCTTTTTCCCTGAGCTTAGCCTACCCAAACGCCGTTTCCGTCGACGTGGTAGTTGTCCGGAGTGAGCTTATTCATATAGAGAGAGCCGACAGGCTGAGAGGAAGCGCGCTGCACGGCAAAATAGTACCACTCATAGTTGATTCTCTGCCAGCCGGTCAGCATCACACCGTTTGCGCCGATGTAGTACCACTGATGCTGGCTCACGACCCAGCCCTTCCACAGTCCTCCGGACTCGTCGTTCGCGAAGGACCAGGATCCGTCTCTGTTCTGAATCCAGTGTCCGTTCGTCTCAGCGGTCATCGTCGAGGAGCCGCCGAAGCCCTGAGCGAGCCCCTTGGGACTTTCAGCGAAGGCCGGAACTACACTGGCCGCCGTCATCATTGCCGCAAGCATCATCACAAGGATCTTTTTTTTCATAATAGGATAGCCTCCATTTCTCGTGGTCTCTGAATGCCGTAATTCCGCATCAGGGCGGAATCCTGCCTTCTGCAACAATTTCATTATACCCGATTTTCTCAGATAGACAATATGCGATTCGTTTACGAAAGATTACAAAAACACAGAAAGTTCATACTTTGTTAGCACTCAGAGCTTGACACTGCTAATAGAAGAGGCTATAATAGCGCTTGTTCTGAAAAAGATTCCAAGCAATGCGGCTTTCGACTACGCATTGTGAGAAGGGATGCTGGAATATAAGAGGAGGTTTGTTATGAAGCTGGTTCCGTTGTTTGACAGGGTTGTGCTGGAGAAGGAGAAGATGGAGGAGACCACGAAGAGCGGGATCGTGCTCCCCGGTCAGGACGATAAGGAGAAGCCGGGCCAGGCGGTGGTCATCGCGGTCGGCCCGGGCGGAGTGATCGACGGGAAGGAAGTAAAGATGCAGGTCAAGGAAGGACAGCATGTCATCTTTTCCAAGTACGCGGGCTCCGAGGTGGAGATCGAGGGCAGGAAGTATACCGTCGTGAAGCAGAGCGATATTCTTGCGGTAGTGGAATAAGCTTTGCACGGCGCTGCGTTTAGCTGCCGGGAGCACTTCCTTTAAGAATAAATCAGCATTTTCGAAGAGAAAATCCCCGGAAAAGACAGTCAGGGACAGAAAAATATAGAAGAAGAGACAGAAGACAGGAGGATATCAATATGGCTAAGGAACTCAAGTACGGCGTAGAGGCTCGCAAGGCTTTGGAAGCCGGAGTCGATGCGGTTGCAGATACCGTGAAGGTCACGCTGGGACCCAAGGGCAGAAATGTAGTTTTGGATAAGAGCTACGGCTCCCCGCTCATCACAAACGACGGCGTTTCCATCGCGAAGGAGATCGACCTGAAGGATCCCTATGAGAACATGGGCGCACAGCTTGTGCGGGAGGTCGCGTCGAAGACCAATGATGTGGCGGGCGACGGAACCACGACGGCGACGGTGCTTGCGCAGGCGATCGTCTCCGAGGGCATGAAGAATATCGAAGCCGGCGCGAATCCGATCATCCTCAGAAAGGGCATCCGGAAAGCCGTAGATGCTGCGGTGGAGTCCATCAAGAAGCAGTCCTCCAAGGTGAAGGGCAAGGACCAGATCGCGAAGGTCGCCGGGATTTCCGCCGGAGATCCGGAGGTCGGAGAGATGGTCGCGGACGCGATGGAGAAGGTCTCGAAGGACGGTGTCATCACGGTGGAGGAATCCAAGACCATGCAGACCGAGCTCGACCTCGTGGAGGGCATGGAGTTTGACAGAGGCTATGTCAGCGCCTACATGTCCACCGATATGGAGAAGATGGAGGCGGTCCTCGAGGATCCGTACATCCTTATCACGGATAAGAAGATCTCGAACATCCAGGATATCCTTCCGCTTCTCGAGCAGGTCGTGAAGAGCGGCGCGAGACTTCTGCTCATCGCGGAGGACATTGAGGGAGAGGCTCTCACGACGCTCATCGTGAACAAGCTCAGAGGCACCTTCAATGTCGTAGCGGTCAAGGCGCCGGGCTACGGTGACAGAAGGAAGGAAATGCTCAAGGATATCGCGGTTCTGACCGGCGGACAGGTGATCTCCGAGGAGCTCGGACTGGAGTTAAAGGACGCTTCGATCGAGCAGTGCGGTCGTGCGAAGTCCGTGAAGGTGACGAAGGAGAAGACCACGATCATCGAGGGACTCGGAAAGAAGAAGGAGATCAGCGACAGAATCGCTCAGATCAGAGCGCAGATCGATAGCACGAGCTCTGACTTCGACAAGGAAAAGCTCCAGGAGAGGCTCGCGAAGCTCGCGGGCGGCGTCGCGGTGATCCGTGTCGGCGCGGCGACGGAGACCGAGATGAAGGAAGCGAAGCTTCGGATGGAGGATGCCCTGAACGCGACGAGAGCCGCGGTGGAGGAGGGCGTCATCGCGGGAGGCGGATCCGCCTACATTCACGCACAGCCCTCCGTCGAGAAGCTGGTCAATACTCTGGATGGCGATGAGAAGACCGGAGCCAGGATCGTGCTCCGCGCTCTGGAGTCCCCGCTGTTCACGATCGCGGACAATGCCGGAGTGGAAGGCGCTGTCGTCGTGAATAAGGTGAAGGAGGCGAAGGAGGGCATCGGCTATGATGCCTATCGAGAGGAGTATGTGGATATGATGGAGGCCGGCATCCTGGATCCGGCGAAAGTCGCAAGGACGGCCCTCCAGAATGCGGCGTCTGTCGCGGCCTCTCTCCTCACGACAGAGGCTGTCGTCGCCGACATCAAGGAGCCCGCGGCGGCTCCCGCCATGCCGGCCGGAGGAATGGGCGGCATGATGTAAGGCCTGCCTTTTAGGCCGCCGGGTACAGCGAAAGCGTTCCAAAGAGAAGAAGGGCCTCCCGAACGGGAGGCCGGCGGAAGTCTCAGGCTCAGGCAGGAAACTTCGCCAAACGCTGCATCCATCAGTCAGGGCTTAAAAAAAGAGGGAGAGCGGGCAGTCGAAAAGGACGGCTGTCTGCTCCCCTTCTTTTTGCCGTATACCGGGGGAAGACGCTTTGTATCAGATAAGTATTAAAGCCATGGAGGATTCCGCTTTGTTCCGTTCCGTTTCGTGTCTTTCCAGGCTTTGACTTTTGCGCTTTGAGATTTTTAATGGGGGGATGGGTGCCGGGCCGGGACTTCAAGGGGGCTTCCCTTTGTAAAGAAAAGCAGGACGCGGAGGATGCGGGGAAGGGGATTGCTTCTTGCGCGTGCTCCGGCAAAAGGGTATACTGATAGCTGTATCGGAGAGGAGAGAAAAGGGCGATGGATAATTATGTGGAGCATCTGGTAAAGCGGAGAGATCCGGGCTATTTTGCGATCCTGAAGGTCTTTCTGATCGCCTTGGATCTTCTTTTTTTTCTTCTCTTTTTCCGCTTTCCGCCGGTCTTTCTCCTCCTTCTTTTGTCAGCTGCCGCGACCTATTTCGTCTTTCTCCACGCCCACGTGGAGTATGAGTACCTTTATATCGGCGGAAGTCTCACGGTGGACAAGATCCTGAACAAAAGCAGCAGGAAGAAGATTCTGGAGACCGGTGCGCCGGAGCTTTTGCTCATTGCGCCGAAGCATTCGGACGCCGCAAGGGAGGCGCTGCCCTCCGGGGAGAGGGCGGTGGATCTGTCCGGAGACGGAGAAGAGGAGAGGAAGTATCTCTACCTCTATCAGAAGGAGGGGAAAAAACGGGCTGTCTATCTCGATATGACGGAGGAGCTTCTCCGGGAGATGAGGATGCACAGCCCGTCAAAGCTCAGGAGGGAATAGCTGCCGACCTTCGGGAAAGGCGGGCGATGGAGAAGGGAGAAGGAAAAGATGGCGAAAATCATCGGGGATGGCATCACGTTTGACGACGTTTTACTGGTTCCGCAATACTCTGAGATCGTTCCGTACGAGGCGGATCTTTCCACAAGGCTCACGGACACGATCCGCCTGAATATTCCCTTTCTTTCCGCGGGGATGGACACGGTGACGGAGCACCAGATGGCGATCGCCATGGCGCGCTGCGGGGGGATCGGCATCATCCATAAAAACATGACGATCGAAGAGCAGGCGGAGGAGGTCGACATGGTGAAGCGCTCGGAGAACGGCGTCATCACGGACCCCTTCTTTCTGAGCCCGGAGCACAGCCTTAAGGATGCCAATGAACTCATGGCGAAGTTCAGGATCTCCGGCGTGCCGATCACGGTGGGGCACAGGCTCGTCGGAATCATCACAAACCGGGATCTCGTCTTCGAGGAGGATTACAGCAGACCGATCCGGGACTGCATGACCTCGGAGAATCTGGTCACGGCGAGGGAAGGGACGACGCTGGAGGAGGCGAAGGCGATCCTCGCGAAGGCAAAGGTGGAGAAGCTCCCGATCGTGGACGCGGAGGGAAACCTGAAGGGCCTCATCACGATCAAGGACATCGAAAAGCAGATGAAGTACCCGGATGCGGCGAAGGATTCCCAGGGGAGACTGCTCTGCGGCGCGGCGCTCGGCATCACGGAGGATATCCTGGAGAGAGCGGCGGAGCTTGTGAAGGCCCATGTCGATGTCGTGGTTCTGGACTCCGCCCACGGTCATTCCGCAAATGTCATAAGGTGCATCGGACTTTTGAAGGAGAAATTCCCGGATCTTCCCCTTATTGCGGGCAATGTGGCCACCGGAGAGGGGACGGAGGCTTTGATCCGGGCCGGTGCGGACTGCGTGAAGGTGGGGATTGGCCCCGGCTCCATCTGCACAACGAGAGTGGTGGCGGGGATCGGAGTTCCGCAGATCACTGCGATCATGGACTCCTTCGAGGTCGCGGAGCGCTACGGCATCCCGCTGATTGCGGACGGCGGCATCCAGTATTCCGGAGACGTGGTGAAGGCACTCGCAGCCGGTGGCTCCACCGTCATGATGGGCTCGGTATTTGCGGGCTGCGATGAGGCGCCGGGAGAGTTCGAGCTCTACCAGGGAAGAAAATACAAGGTCTACCGCGGCATGGGCTCCATGGGCGCGATGAGACAGAAAAACGGTTCCTCGGACCGCTATTTCCAGGCCGGAGCGAGAAAGCTCGTACCGGAGGGGGTCGAGGGAAGAGTCGCCTATAAGGGGAAGGCGGAGGACACCATCTTCCAGTTCCTGGGGGGACTGAGAGCCGGCATGGGCTACTGCGGAGCGGAAAATATCCGGGCACTGCAGACGGAGTCCCACTTCATAAGGATCTCCGCCGCTTCCCTGAAGGAATCCCATCCCCACGACATTCAGATCACGAAGGAGGCGCCGAACTACTCCTCGGATGGAATCTAGGCTCTCGGAGAAGAATAGACCCTCTTTTGCCCCGGGATCCGGAGAACGGAGCGATTTTTCCGGATCCCTTATGCGCCTGGGGGCGGGAGAGGACAGGGCAAAGGAGATCAACCGGCGGAGAGGGCGGAGAGGACTGCGGCGGAGAGAAGCGCGCATCAAGGGACGCCGCCGTCCGCGGGCCAGGGAAGTGCAGCGGGGAAAGGAGCCTGAGCAGTGATCGAAGGATTTTTCAGGGCGGCTGTCGGTACGCCGGAGGTCCGGGTGGCAGATCCCGACTGGAATCGGGAGAGAATCGCGGAGCTTTGCCGCGAGGCGGCGGAGAAGGGGGCGGGCCTTCTGGTGCTCCCGGAGCTTTGCCTCACGGGCTATACGGCGGGAGACCTCTTTTTGCAGTCAGAGCTTCAGGAGGGCGCTCTTCGGGCGCTCTCCTGGCTTCTTTCTAAGACGAGAGAGCTTCCGCTTCTCATCGTCCTGGGACTGCCTCTATCCTTCTCGGGAAAGCTCTACAACAGCGCCGCCGTTCTCTATCGGGGGCGTGTGCTCGGGCTTGTCCCGAAGAAGAACCTTCCGAATTATTCGGAGTTTTATGAAAGACGATGGTTCAGCCCTGCGGAAGACGAGATTTTCGAGTATCTCTACCGGGATCCTCTGACGAAGGACCGCTGCTCCCTTCCCTTTGGCATGAGGCTTCTCTTCCAGGCGGAGGACCTTCCGGATTTCTGCCTCGCCCTTGAGCTCTGCGAGGACCTTTGGGTCCCGAATCCCCCGTCGACGGAGCACACCGCTGCGGGAGCCTATCTCATCGCAAACTGCTCCGCCTCCGATGAGACGGTCGGGAAGGCGGATTACCGGAGAGAGCTGCTCCGCTCTGCGAGCGCGAGGATCTGCGCGGCCTATCTCTATGCCAATGCGGGAGAGGGGGAGTCCACGCAGGATCTTGTCTTCGGCGGGCAGAGCATGATCGCAGAGAATGGAAGCATCCTTGCGGAGAGCCGAAGATTTACGACGGGGCTCACGATCTCGGAGATCGACCTCGAGAGGATCCGGCAGGAAAGGACGAGGCTTGGAACCTATCCGGCGCCGCGCGCGGAGGGCTACCGGAGGATTCCCTTCCGCTTCTTCGAGGGAGGACGTCCCTCCTTCCTTTCGGGGAGCTCCTTTTCCGGGGACTCCGGGGAAGAGGGAAGTCTTTTCCGCCGGATCGATCCTCACCCCTTCGTCCCCTCCTCCGGGGAGGAGAGAGCGAGGCGCTGCGAGGAGATCCTGAGCATCCAGGCCCTCGGCCTTAAGAAAAGACTTTCTCATATCGGGACGAAGCAGGCCGTGCTCGGAATCAGCGGCGGTCTCGATTCCACTCTGGCCCTCCTCGTCACGGCCCGCGCCTTCGACCTTTTGAAAATCCCGAGAGAGAACATTCTCTCTGTCACAATGCCCGCCTTTGGCACGACGAAACGCACGCTGGACAATGCGAGAAGGCTCACAGAGGCGATCGGCGCCACTCTTCGGGAGATCGACATCCGCCTCTCTGTGGAGCAGCATTTCCGGGATATCGGGCACGATGCAAAGAAGCGGGATGTCGTCTATGAAAATGCGCAGGCGAGGGAGCGGACGCAGGTCCTCATGGATCTTTCGAATGCCTGCGGCGGCATTGTCGTAGGCACGGGGGATTTAAGCGAGCTGGCGCTCGGCTATGCGACCTACAACGGCGACCATATGTCGATGTACGCGGTCAATGCGGGGGTTCCGAAGACCCTGGTCCGGCACCTCGTCCGCTATATCGCCGATACAGAGAAGAGGGGGGCGCTTTCCGAAACGCTCCTGGATATCCTGGATACTCCGGTCTCCCCGGAGCTCCTTCCGCCCTCCGGGGAAACGATCTCCCAGAAAACGGAGGAGCTGGTAGGTCCCTATGAGCTCCATGACTTCTTCCTCTATCAGATCCTTCGCTTCGGCTTCCGCCCGAAAAAGGTCTATGAGCTCGCCCTCTCGGCCTTTCATGCGGGAGACAGCGGAGCAAAGCCGCAGTATGAGAGGGAGGAGATCCTTTTTTGGCTGAAAAGCTTTTACCGCCGCTTCTTCTCCCAGCAGTTTAAGAGAAGCTGCCTCCCGGACGGGCCGAAGGTCGGCTCCGTCTCTGTCTCTCCGAGAGGGGATCTCAGGATGCCGAGCGACGCGAGCGCTGCCCTCTGGCTCTCAGAGCTCGAAAAGCTTTGATTCCGGCTGTCTTCTTCCTCGTACTTTTGGATCAGTCCCGTTAAGCGGTCCGGGGCGAAGGAGCCCGCCTATGTGAAATCGCGGAACACCGGGCCCTGTCCGGGAAATACTCCTCCGGATAAGTGCATCTTCATCTTAATTTATTAGAGGTGGAAAAAGCGGCGGGGCGAAAGAGCGGCAGAGCCACTTTTTACGCTCTGCCTGCGGAATTCGAATCCCATCGGCGCAGCGAGAGCATCTTGCTAAAAATAGTAATCTTTGTTATAATTAGTTGCTCCCCGCGGATTTTTCGGGGAGATTTCGGCTGTTTCCGCATTATGGAGAGTGGATGAGAATTACATCTTTTTCAAACCGGATGATCCGGGAGGTCCGAGAGCTTATGCAGAAGCCGAGAGCGCGGCAGAAAGCCGGACTCTTTGTCTCGGAGGGAGAGAGGCTCTGCCGGGAGATCCCGAAAGATTTGGTCGAGAGAGTCTTCCTCTCCGATTCCTACCGGGGATCCCTTCCGGCGGGATTTCGCCCGAAGGACCATACTCTGATCCGCGTGCCGGATGAGCTCATGGCCCATATCTCCGATACGAAGCACAGCCAGGGGATCCTTGTCCTGGTCCGCATGCTGCCGGAGCGGGTCCTCTCCGGGGATTTTTTCCTGCTTCTGGAATCCCTGCAGGATCCCGGGAATCTCGGCACTATTTTCCGCCTCGCGGAGGCGGCGGGGGTGAACGGGATCTACATGAGCTCGGACTGCGCGGACATCTACTCTCCGAAGCTTGTCCGCTCCACGATGGGATCTCTATACCGCCTTCCCTTTCGGATCGTTCCGGATCTCAAGGAGACGATAGCGGAGCTGAAAAAGAAGGGCGTCCGCTGCTTTGCGGCGCATCTCCTCGGAGAGAAGGCGCACTATGACTGTGATTTTCGTTCACCGACGGCCTTTCTCATCGGAAATGAGGGCAGGGGGCTGAGTCCGGAGCTTTCGGAGGCCGCGGATATTCGTCTCCGGATCCCCATGAAGGGAGGAGTGGAGTCCCTGAACGCGGCCGCGGCTGCGGCGATCCTGTCCTATGAGACTCTCAGACAGCGGGAGAAACAGGAGAACTAGGCGGAAAAAGGAGGGTACATGCTTAAGCTATCCGGCAGAGATTTTCTGAAGCTTTTGGATTTCACGGCGGAGGAGATCCGCTATCTTCTGGACCTCGCAAAGAGGCTGAAGGCGGAGAAAAAGGCCGCCCGCAGCGATGGAAGGCCCATACACGGGGTCAGCTTTCAGGGAAAGAATATCGCCCTCATTTTCGAAAAGAACTCCACCAGGACCCGCTGCGCCTTCGAGGTTGCGGCGCGGGATCTGAACCTCGGGACTACCTTCCTGAGTCCGGAGGGCTCTCAGATCGGAAAAAAGGAGAGCATCGAAGATACGGCGCGGGTTCTGAGCCGCATGTATGACGGCATAGAGTACCGGGGATTCGAACAGGCGAAGGTAGAAGAGCTCGCCCGCTTCTCCTCGGTCCCGGTATGGAACGGACTGAGCAATGAATTTCATCCCACGCAGCTTCTGGCGGATCTCCTCACCATCGAGGAGCATATCGGGAGGCTCAAGGGGCTCAGGCTCTCTTATCTCGGGGATGCCCGCTATAACATGGGGAATTCCTATATGGTTGCCTGCGCGAAGATGGGGATGCACTACACGGCCTGCTGCCCGGAGGAGTATTTCCCGGATATCGAGCTTGTGAAGCAATGCCAGAGTATCGCGGAGGAGAGCGGGGGCTCGATCTCTCTCTCGGAATCCGTCGAGAAGGGCTGCCGGAATGCGGATGTGATCGCGACCGATGTCTGGGTATCCATGGGAGAGCCTGCGGAGCTTTGGCAGAAGAGAATCTACGACCTCATGCCCTACCAGGTCAATGAGAAGGCCTTCTCCTATGCGAAGCCGGAGGCGATCTTTCTCCACTGCCTGCCCTCCTTCCACAATACCAGGACGGAAATCGGCGCGGAGATCTATGAAAAGTACGGGATTTCGGAGATGGAGGTGACGGACCGGATCTTTGAATCGGAGCGCTCCGTGGTCTTTGACGAAGCGGAGAACCGCATGCATACCATTAAAGCGGTCGTTTACGCGACGCTCGGAGGAATCTGATGCAGCAGCTTCACAGCGGCTCGAGAGGAAGCGGAAGAAAGCTGGACATCATCCACATCGTACTGGGGATCCTGATCCTCGTCATGGCGGCGCTGGCATTTCTCGACCCCGAACAGAACATGATGCTCTTCCCGCTCATCTTCCTGACAGCGGCGCTTCTCCGACTGATCAGCGCGGGCTATACCATCATACAGCTTCCCCACGAAAAAAAACGAAGAGCCCGCACCGCATTCGACATCATCACCGGAATACTGCTGCTTCTCCTCACCGCCATATCCGCTGTGGAGATATGGCGATAAAAGCCGCAAGTGCAGAAATCCCCCCTCTCTCCCGCGCGGGGCGCACAGCGGACCGAAGCGGGAGAGAGGGGGGATTTCTATAGGGCGGCCGCCCGACAGCGAGGCGAAGCGTCGAAGACGCGAAGCGGAGCTGGCGCACTTGCGGCTTTGAGGAAATACCCTTCCGCGCGGGGAACGGCCGCCCGGCAGCGAGGCGAAGCGTCGAAGACGCGAAGCGGAGCTGGCGCACTTGCGGCTTTGAGGAAATACCCTCCTATGCGGGGGAAGCGGCCATATCATAAATTACTTTTTCGAAAGAGAGAGGAGTGGGGGAAATCTTGGAGAGGGAAGAATTACTGAAAAAAATAGAGAAGATCTGCGTAAAGGCGAGGGCGAACAAAAATGCCATCGACATGAGCGAGATCCTGGAATCCTTTCGACAGTCGGGGCTCAGCGAGGAGCAGATGGACAACGTGGTCCGCCTGATCGAAAACAGAAAGATAGAGATCAATCCGGTGGTGGATGAGGCCGCGATCAAGGATCTGGAGGCCGGAAAGGCGAAGGCTTCCCCGGATGATGAGCTTCTTCCCCTCGATGATGAAAGCTTTCTGAAGGAGGAGAGCGAGGAGATCGATCTCGACGCGGTGGACCTTCTGGAGGGTATCGGTACAGAGGACCCGGTCCGCATGTACTTAAAGGAGATCGGAACGGTCTCCCTTCTCAGCGCGGAGGAGGAGTACGCCCTTGCGATCCGGAAGCAGCAGGGAGATGAGGCGGCGAAGCAGAGACTCATCGAAGCGAATCTGCGCCTCGTGGTATCCATCGCAAAGCGCTATACGGGCCGCGGGATGAGCTTTCTGGACCTCGTGCAGGAGGGGAATCTCGGCCTCATCAAGGGAGTCGAGAAGTTCGACCCGGAAAAGGGCTTCAAGCTCTCCACCTATGCCACCTGGTGGATCCGGCAGTCCGTGACGAGGGCGCTGGCGGACCAGGCGAGGACGATCCGCGTGCCGGTCCACATGGTGGAGACCATCAATAAGATGTCAAAGATGCAGAGGAAGCTCACGCTGGAGCTCGGCTACGAGCCCTCCGTAAAGGAGCTGGCGGAGCATCTCGACATGAGCGAGGACAAGGTCCAGGAGATCATGCAGATCGCGAGAGAGCCGGCCTCTTTGGAGACGCCGATCGGAGAGGAGGACGACTCCAACCTCGGAGACTTCGTCGCGGACGCCAATGTTCTCACGCCGGAGAGCAATGTCGAGGCCGTCATGCTCCGGGAGCACATTGACTCGCTTCTCGGGGACCTAAAGGAGCGGGAGCGGCAGGTCATTGTCCTCCGTTTCGGCCTGGAGGACGGACATCCCAGGACGCTGGAGGAGGTCGGGAAGGAATTCAATGTCACGAGGGAAAGGATCCGGCAGATCGAGGCGAAGGCACTCCGGAAGCTGAGAAATCCTGTCCGCTCCAAGCGAATCCGGGACTTCCTCACATGAGGCGAAACGGAGAGCCCTCCTGCGCGGGGGCGAAGGAGAATTTTCAGAAGCGTCTCGACCGCATTCTGGAGGAGATCTCGGAAAAGGGGGAGCGGAAGAGGCTTCTCCTCCATGCCTGCTGTGCCCCCTGCTCCAGCGCCGTCCTCGAGTACCTGAGCCGTTACTTTCAGATCACGATTCTCTTCTATAATCCGAATATCGAGACAGAAGAGGAATACCTCCGCCGGGCGGGGGAGCTGAAGAGGCTGCTTTTGGAGATGGGACTTTCTGAGATTCGGCTCCTGCTCTCTTCCTACCGGCATGAGGAATTTCTCGCGGTATCCAGAGGGCTCGAGCGGGAGCCCGAGCGGGGAAAGCGCTGTCGGGAGTGCTTTCGCCTCCGCCTGGAAAAGACAGCGGAGGAGGAGAGACGCCTGGAGCTTCAGGGAGAGCACTTCGACTACTTCTGTACGACGCTCTCCCTCTCTCCCCTGAAGGATGCCGCCCTTCTGAACCGTCTCGGGACGGAAATCGCGGAGAGACAGGGCCTTCATTACCTGCCTTCTGATTTCAAGAAGGGAAACCGCTTTCTGCGGAGCGTCCAGCTCTCGAAGGAATATTCCCTCTATCGGCAGGACTACTGCGGCTGCGAGTTCTCCCGGGAGGAGGCCGGTAGACGGAGGGCTCCCTCCGTCTCCTGAGCCTTTCTTGACAAAGAACTTTCCGCGAAGTATCATGAAAAAAAGTCCAGAAAGAGGGAACGGTATGGTAAGCAAAGAAGTGAAAGTCGTCAATGAATCGGGGCTTCATTTACGGCCCGCCGGGGTTTTGACGCAGACCTGCATTCGTTTTAAGAGTAATATCATCCTGCATTACGGGGAGAGAAATATCGTCGGGAAATCTGTTCTTAATGTGATGGCGGCCGGGGTGAAGAGAGGCGCGGTCCTCACGGTGGAATGCACGGGACCGGACGAGGCGGAGGCACTCGATGCGGTTTGCCATGCGATTGAGACGGGGCTTGGCGAGGGGATCGCGGAGGAAAACGGCGGACCGGCCTCTTCGTAAAATTCTCATAAAAGAAAAGTGAGAAAGGACTCCCCGGGAAAAAGAAGATAGGGTTATTCTCCGAAATAAAGAAGAGAAAAGATTCTCCGAGATCATAAAACATCAAAGAGGGCAGGAGCCGGGATCGTATCCGAAGCTCCTGCTCTTTCTCTTTCCCTTTGCCCTCAGGGGTCTTATGCCCCCTTTCATGCTCCCTTAGATTACAACTACAACAATTTAAGTGCTGTTCTTAAGGTCTTATGCCCTATTTGCGCTCCCTGAGAGACAGCACCGAAGCGGGAAGCCGATGAGGATAAGATCCGACTGCTTTCCGGAAGGATCTATAAGAGAGCCTCCACTGCCCGGACGGCGTCATTTATGGGGCTGAGATCGATGGATTCCACCGCACCGCAGTCCATGTATTCGGCATTTTTCGGATCGAGGGGGAGCTTTGCGAGAAGGCGGAGCCCCTCCCTCTCTGCGGCTTCCTCAATATGACTTTCTCCAAAGACCTGGATTTTCTCACCGCAGTGCGGACAGAGGAGATAGGACATATTTTCGATCAGACCGAGGATCGGGATATTCATCTTCTTTGCCATATTGACCGCCTTTGTGACGATCATGGAGACCAGCTCCTGGGGAGAGCTCACGATGATGATCCCGTCCAGCGGAAGGGACTGAAAGACGGTGAGCGGCACATCTCCGGTCCCCGGCGGCATATCCACGAAGAGGAAATCGATCTCCTTCCAGAGCACCTCCTCCCAGAACTGCTTCACCGCGCCTGCGATCATGGCGCCCCTCCAGATCACGGGATCCGTCTCATTTTCGAGGAGGAGATTCGTGGAAATGATTTCCACGCCGTTTGCGCTCCGGTCCGGAAGCATCAGCTTCCCGTCCTCCGAGATGCCGATGCCGTCGTTTGCGATGCCGAAGGCCTTCGGGATGGAGGGGCCGGTGATATCCGCATCGATGATGCCGGTCCGAAAGCCGTCCCGATTGGTCCCGCAGGCCAGAAGAGAGGTGACGGTAGACTTCCCGACCCCTCCCTTCCCGGATACGACGCCGATCAGCTTTTTTACGCTGCTCCCGGGAGCCAGCTTCGATTTGGGAATCCCCCCCTGCCGGGAGGGACAATTACTTCCGCAGGAGCTGCAGTTGGAACTGCAGCCCGAAGGATTCTCTTGCTCGCTCATTTCTGCTCCTTTCCTTTTTTCTCTGTGCCCTTATTCTCCTCCACGATACTGAGGAAGGCATCCAGAGATTTTGAGCGGTTTGCCTCGCTGTAGATAAAGCCGATATTTCTGCTCGGAATCTCCCTTTCCAGAGGAAGCTCCGAGAGCTGGGAGCTTCGAAGCTCCTCCGCAACGAACTCCTTTATGACGCAGGAGACTCCGATGCCGACCTTCGCGAATTCGATGAGAAGATCCATCGTACTGACCTCCAGCACCTGCTGGGGCTCTCTCTGGATGGATTTAAAATACTCATCGACATGCCGCCTGGACATATTGTGTTCATCGAGGAGGAGGATATTGGCCTCCCGGAAGATATCCGGCTCTCCCTCGGAAATCTCCCTGAGATTTTCGAGATACTGCGGGGTCGCGACAAAGATGTCATGGATCCTTCTCGGGGAGCAGAGACAGAGCCCGGGATGCTTTCCCTTCGGCTCTGCCGTAATCCCAAGATCCAGCTTCCGCGCCTCCAAAAGGGAGAGTGTGCGGCCGGAATCCTGCGTAACGATGGAGACTCGGATATTCGGAAATCTCTTTATGAATTTCCGGAGATAGGGGAGGAGGACATAGCGGCACATGGTCGTGCTCGCCCCGAGCCGGAGGTGACCGATATTTAAGTCCTTCATCCTCCGAAGCTCAAGCTCTGCCTCTCCGATCGCCCCGAATGCCTCCTCTATATGCCGGTAGAGAACCTCCCCCTCGTCGGTCAGAGTGACGCCCCGGGAGTTTCTCTTAAAAAGCTTGGTGTCCAGACCTTCCTCCAGCTTTACGATGGATTTCGAGATGGCGGGCTGGGAGATATAGAGTCTTTTCGCGGCTCTCGAAATGTTCCCGTTTTTCGCCACCTCATAGAAGATCCGGTAGGCGGACAGGTTTTGCTCTGTCATTGCTCTGCCCCCTTTCTGCCGAAATGTCTGTGCCGAAATCATAATTTAAATTCATGCTAAACATTATAAACATATATTGGGATTATAGCAATAGGACTGTTAGCATGGAAATGTACGCCTTGGGATAATGGAAAAGCAAATGCATTCCGAGCGCGGATCGCTCTTCGCATC
>NZ_KI273078.1:0-23823 GCF_000469565.1 Oribacterium sp. oral taxon 078 str. F0263
AGAATAAGATGTCAACTTTATTTATACAGCATCATACAGTTACTTTGCCGGTATGCGGGATAGGGCAACGCTGAGGAGCGACCCGAGTGGCATACCGGATTCCAAAGGAGCAGTGTCTATGGCATTGCTCTTTTTTAATGCTCCTTTGGAAAGATAAACCCCGGGGTTCAAGGGGCAGAGCCCCTTGGAGTGTATAATCAGATTCGCAGCAGAGGTCGGATGGCGCAGCCCAGTACGAAGAAAGGAGCTGTTCATTATGTCTAAAAACGCACATCTGACCTATGACGAACGATTAACGATACAAAAGTCCCTTGCGGAACATCTTTCCTTCAAGGAAATTGGGCTGATTGTGGGCAAGGACCCCTCCACAATCTCCAAGGAGGTCAGGAGCCATCTTACTATTGTGGAGAAGGATTCATACAACCCCTGTGCCCTCCGTAGGGAATGCACTCACAGCAAGGACATATGCAGGCCTTGCAATCAGCGGTACAGCAAGAGTTGCAAATCATGCGATATCCCCTGCTACCAGCATTGTCCGGACTATGTGGAGCAGCATTGCCTCAGGATTCTGAAGCCTCCCTATGTCTGCAACGGCTGCACGGAGAGGCATGGCTGCAAGCTCCAGCGCCATCTCTACGATGCCAAGTATGCTCAGAAAGAGTATGAATCCCTCCGCAGCGAAAGCCGTCAGGGTTTTGCTGTCTCCCGGGAGGAACTGGACAGGATTGACGCTATCCTCTCACCGCTGGTGAAACAGGGGCATTCCGTTCATCATATTTGCATCGACCATGGGGCTGAGATCATGCTTGATGAAAAGACGATCTACAACTACATCGATGCCGGGCTCCTCACCGCCGGGAACATTGATCTTCCGAGGAAGGTACGGTTCCGGGTTCGGAAGAAGAAAAAGCTGTCAGGGTGGACAAGCAGTGCCATGCCGGAAGAACCTATGAGGATTTTTTGGAGTTCACCGCCGCAACCCCTGACATTCCGGTTATTGAGATGGACTCCGTGGAAGGACGCAAGGGCGGCAAGATACTTCTTACGATTTACTTCCGGAACTGCTCCCTCATGCTTGCCTTCATCCGGGACCACAATACCGCCAAGTCCGTCACGGATATCTTCAATGAGCTTTATACCTGCCTGGGGCACGATATCTTTGTCGATCTGCTCCCTGTGATCCTCACTGACCGGGGAAGCGAGTTTACAGCCCCCCTGTCCATCGAGTTCGATGCCAATGGCAGGCGGAGGACAAGGGTGTTCTACTGCGACCCGCAACGCTCCAATCAGAAGGGCGGTATCGAGGTCACGCACGAAATGATCCGGCGTGTCCTGCCGAAGAAGACAAGTTTTGATGCGTTTACCCAGGATGATATCTCCCTGATGATGAGCCACATCAATTCCTACAAAAGGAAAAAGCTGGGCAACCGGTCCGCCAACCAGCTGTTCAGCTTCCTTCATGGTGAGGAAATCTTAAGGAAGTTAGGAATAACCCTGATCCCCTCGGATGAGATCAACCTCACGCCTCTGCTGCTGAAAAAGTAACATTTGCTCGCGCTATCCGGCACGTCCATATCGCTTCCCATGGGGTGGAATTTACTTTTGCGAAAAGCAAACGCTAAATCCGACCTCCGGTTAAAGTACGCTTTTTTCAGCGGAAAAGGTTGATCTGCCGCCATTCTACAAGCTTTTTGCTGGTATTGCAACCTGTTTGGCTTAGTAAGTTTCGCTTTGGAAACGTTATTTCCAGTTTGGAATTGTAAGTTCTGGTTTTTGACCTCCTTCTCCGATATACGGAATTTAATTTTGCAAACACCTCGCCAAGCAGGGATTTACTTTTCCAAACTGGAACTTAGATTTTCAACTCAGCCCTCCAAAAAATAATTATTGACTTTTCTGTGAATTTTTCGTCTAATAGATTGACTGTGCAATGCAAATCACATATAGTATAAGTGCAATAGCAAGGAAAGGAGTTGACATTCATGGCTACCACAACTAATTTCAGTGTCCGTATGGACAGCGACATTAAGAAACAGTGCGAAGCAATGTATGGTGAATTAGGTATCAACCTTACTACCGCTATCAATGTGTTTCTTCGCCAGTCGCTCCGTGTCGGCGGTTTTCCTTTTGATGTTCGCATGGAGCAGCCGAACAAGGAAACGATGGTAGCAATGCTGGAAGCAGAACGCATTGCCCGTGATCCGTCTGTAAAACGCTACTCTGATGTAGAGGAAGCATTGAGGGCGTTGAAAGAATGAGTAAACATTTAGACATTGTTTGGACAAATCAATTTAAGAAGGACTACAAGCTGGCGATGAAACGTCATCTTGATATTGACCTTCTGGACAACATCATTCGCAAACTGGCAAGCAGCGAACAGCTTCCAGAAAAGAATAAAGACCACGCTTTAACCGGAAACTGGGTCGGGCATCGTGAGTGCCACATTCAGCCGGATTGGCTATTGGTCTATCGGATTGAGAATGGTTTGCTCGTCTTGACATTATCCCGAACAGGAACGCACAGCGATTTATTTGGAAAGTAAGAAAATGCACTCGGTACAAATGCCGGGTGCATTTTTCTTTCCGCAGGAAATGAAAAAGCACCTGCTATCTTCAAAGTCGAAAACGGCAAGTGCCTTACAGCTCCATATTCTGTTTTTTCTGTTGCGAGGTTTTCTGCTCCTGCTGATTGCTGCTCTGTTCTTGCAGAAACTTCATCTTTTCCGTAACGGAGTGCTTCGGTTCGGGCTTTTTCAGGGCCTCGGACTGCTCCGGCGTGAGGACTTTGCCGACTCAATAGCGAATATCTTTTATCGGCTGCAATTCCTCCTTGGCGGTGGCAAGCTGTCCGGCAAGCTCTGCGTAGGTCGTTTGCAGCTTGCTATATTCCGCTTGCAGGGAATCCAGATTGACATTCAAATCCAAGCCCTGCTTTTTGAGATAGCGGAATGATGTTGTATAAATAAAGTTGACACCTTATCCTCAAAGATTTCATATATAATCAAGAAGGCTAAGGAGGTGCTACAAATGGCACAGCAACGTCAATACGACCATGAATATAAGGTTCAGGTCGTGAAGCTTGCTCAAGAAATAGGAGGCGCACATACTCCTCAAAGTACGATGACCCTCAATGAGGAACTAATCCAGCTGCGCAAGCAGCTAAAGGATCAGGATAAGGAAATCAAGCGTCTTAAGAAAGAGAATGAATTCCTGGAAGAAGCAAGCGCTTTTTCGCAGTGAGCCGTCTGAAGTCAACAAAAACCTCAGAATGAAGTTCATTGTCATAAAAACGGATGACGGCCGGATCAAGGGAGAAATTTCCTTTTTCTGCAAGATGCTCGGCATAAGCCGTGAGGGCTTCAGAAAGTCTCTCATAAACAGGAACAAGCCCTGGAAATATAAAGCTCTCGCAGAGGAGATGCGGGCAATCAACTCCGAGGATAAATGCAACGATACCTATGGCCGCATACACATGTATCAGGCATTAAAACTGAAGAAACCTGCCGGAGTGCATATCCCAAATGAACGTACGGTTTACAGAGTTATGGAGCAGATCGGACTCAGCCATCATCCGCGCAGGAAGCCGAACGGCATCACCAAGGCGGATAAGAAAGCACGCAAATCCGATGATCTCTTAAGGCGTGACTTCAAGTCCGACAAACCTTTGATCAAGGCTGTAACTGACATTACCGAGGTAAAGTGCCTGGATGGCAAACTCTATACTTCAGCCATATTTGACTGCTATGATCTCACTGTACTCGGATTGGCAATGGATACCAACATGAAAGCGCCTCTTTGTGTCCAGACATTGGATAATGCGATGCTTGCTTATCCGGAATTGAAAGGTGCAGTCATTCATAGTGATAGGGGGACACAGTACACCAGTGAGGCTTATCGTAAAGCCATCAGCAAACATAGAATCAAGCAAAGCATGAACAGTGATGGTGGCCGTTGCCATGACAATGCGCGCTGTGAAGCAATGTGGGGCAGGATGAAGTCTGAGCTCCTCTATGACAGGTATGATACAGAGAAAATGAGCGTCAATGAAGTCAAAGCCCTTATCTGGAGGTATTTCATCAGCTATTGGAATAACCGCAGGATATGTTCATCCAATGGAGGTTATCCACCAGCAGTCAAGCGACAGCAGTACTACGATGCTCTGAATAAGGCTGCATAGTCTTTGAGACCTTTTGAGGATACCTGCCAACTATTATTGACAATATCCTGGTTTTTCCGCCGCAGGTAGGGCAAAGTATCCACTTTGACCCTTTCATGACAAATACAGTTCGTTCCCACTCAAAAGATTTGCTGACTGAATTGTACGCATGCTCCACCATCCTTTCCGTTTGAAAGCTCAACACTCCCGCCAAGCTGGTGTACCAACTGTTTTACCGTATACAGCCCCAGGCCAGAGTGACCTTCGCCGATTTGCCGGGCTTCATCACCCCTGTAAAATCGTTCCGTTGCGCGTTCTAAGTCTTTTTTGCTGAATCCGCACCCCGTATCACATACTCGATAGGTGATGGTCCTCTGATCTACAAAAGCGGAGATCAGGATTTCCCCATTTGCAGGCGTATAGCGCAGACTGTTGGATACGAGATTATCAAAGATTCGATCCAGTTTGTCCGTATCAAGGGAGTATGCGGCATGTATGCTGGCATCATCACATAACTCGATGGAAACGGCTTTTTCTTTCGCCTGTAATTTGTAATGCTTTACTTTCTGAGAAAGGAAAGCATACAAGTCCACCTTTGTGAGTTCTAATTCTTTTCCAGCCTGCTCGGACTCGGAAGCGGTCTGTATTTGCTGAACGAGGTTACTGCATTTTTGGGCGTTTTCCTCAATGACAGACAAATACCGCTGTGATCTTTCCGGATTCATGTTTTTACTATCCAGCAAGGATTCTGTGTAAGCCAGAACAATGGAAATCGGGGTCTTTAAGTCATGCGCCAATGCCTCAACCATCTCCACACGCTCCCGTTCCATTTCCCACTGAGTGGAAAGGGAAGTTTTTAATTCCTCCTGCATCTCGGAAAAAGCAGTACAGAGTTTCCCCAATTCGTTTTCTGAATAATAGTTGATTTCGAAATCCAGATCTTTGTCCTTTATCTTCCTTGCCGCTTCCATTAAAAGCTGCAAAGGCCGATTGATCCGCTTAATGAACTGCTTGGAAAACAACATTGTAAACAGGATGATATATAATACAGGTGAAAACAGGGCGACGGCAATCACGCCCAATACCCATCGTCCGCCGCTGCCTGAAGCGGATATTTTCACCTCATAAACAAGGGCGACGGCACCCTCCATTTTCCCGTCCTCGCCCGTAAGCGGGATCACATGCAGGTATGTATTCTTATCCGAATAGACCTCTGTGATGTTCAGATGGTTGATGAGGTCTGCTTCCGAGGAGAAGATCGGGTCGGTATTTGTCCCATAGAGGACGGCTGCGCTACTGTCAACGACCTGATAGGAAATGCCGTCACCTTCGATGGAATTCTTCAGCCCCATCTCATTTTCCTGGGACAGTAACCTTGTGTTTTCACTCCGCACATACTGATCGATGGACGGAATCTGCAGTTCATAATAGTTTGCCGGGTAAATGCCCCTGTTCTGTTCCATCAAATACAGGGCGGCGGCAAGGGACCATGTAATCAGTGTGGCCACGATGGAAGCAACAGCGATCCATGTAACCGTCATACGGAAGCCGCCGACAAGAGATTGTTTTTTCATGCGTTCGCCACCTCCTATATGCGGTTCCATTTGTAGCCGATGCCCCATACTGTGGAAATATACTCCGCATCAGGGGAAGCTAAAGCAAACTTCTTCCGTATCTTTCGGATATGCTCCACAACGGTGTAAGAGTCTCCTTCAGAGTCGTATCCCCATGCTCTTTCGTAGATATGTTCTCTCGAAAAGACCTGACCGACATGGAGCGCCAGAAGCTCAACGATGTCATATTCCCTTTTGGACAGGGGAACAGCTTCCCCGCCGATTTTTACGCTGTGCTCCAGCAGGTCAATGCCGAGTTCATTGAAGTACAGCTTTGTGCGCTTCTTTTCCGCGTTAATGTATTGTGACCGCTGTTCCCTCCGGAGGTTCGCGTCGATCCTTGCCAGAAGCTCCCTGAGCCCGAAAGGCTTGGAGATATAATCGTCCCCGCCGAGCGTCAAGGCGCGGATTTTATCACTTTCCGCCTGCTTTGCGCTCAGGAACAGAATAGGACACAGCACCTCGTCACGGATTTTCCGGCAGACCTCAAATCCGTCCATCTCCGGCATCATAATATCAAGGACAATGAGCTCCGGCTGCTCTTTTGCAAGCGCCACGCCGTCCACTCCGTTGTAGGCTGTCAAAACCTGATGACTCCGCGCCTCAAGCTCGTCCACAAGGAGCGCGACCAGCTCTTTTTCATCGTCAATAATCAGGATTTTACTCATTTACGATCAACTCCTTTATCATGCGATTGACAAAAGGTTACGCCGGATCATCTGCACAAGTCAAGTCTGCGAACGTCAGCTGGCTGTATAATCGGTCAGTTTGAACACGATCCCGCCTGATCCGCCATCCTGGTATTGATACAGAATGCGAGTGTCTGTAGAAAACCATAGCGTTGTTTCGCCAAAGGACACTTTGAAGCACTCTGCCTCACCATAGGGGACCGAGATTGTCTCCGTTCCCTCGTATTTGATCTTCAGCATGGAGATGCTGGCAGTCAGGGGAACGGTGTCGTTCAGCTTGTAGGTTTTCCCGTCCTCATAGGAGACGGTGCCCAAAATGACCATGAGAGACTCGTTATCGTAATAGGCATCTGGCAGGGAAACCGTCTGACTTGAAGATTTCGCCCCGGTTGTTTCCACCTCCCAGCGGTCTGAATACTTCGTACTCACCTCAAATTTTTCATAAGGGGCCACTTTGTTGTAATAGGAGGAAAGAGGCATGAGCGTGTCCATCGCTATCGTGACGCCGCTCTCGATCACCGTTTCGTCCTCATAGCTCTTTGTTTTCTGAATATTATAGGTCTGCGCGGCAGTATCTACAGTAATTTCGATTTCGGCAGTACCGTATTCATTGCCTTTGCTGTTGTAGATCACATAGGAAGCCGTTTGATGTGCCGCCCACGGGATCGTTTCGATCACGGGCAGAGCTTCCGCGTTTGGGTCGCTCTGCTTTGTCTGCAGGTTCCAAGCGGCACAGCCGCTTAAAAGCAGGGTGCAGCAAAGTGTAAAAACCGCAGCATATCCGAAAATTTTCTTATTCATAATGCTTTCTCCCTTCCCATTTGTTAAACCAGATGACACCGCCGACATAACAGGCGATCAGGCAGATCAGGACGGCAGCCGTGCCAATGATAAGCTGCTGCAAAACAGCGCCCGATGAGATTTCCGCCGGAGGCATATTCATTCCCGCAGTAAACCCCAGATAGGCCCCCGGCAGCTTTGCCAGACGGAACGGCCATGCCCACGGGATGAACATCCAGACCTTATCACCAAGTACGGTTGTTCCAATGACGGCAGCCGTCACAAGGCCGCCCATGCCGATGCCGATCGACGCTCCCGTCCCCCAGGTAAAACTCAGCCACAAATGAAGCGCCAGAAGCGGCAGCGTCCCAAAAAGCTCAAGGATCATTGCAAAGATGAACATGCCCCATCCGTTCACGGTTCCCGGTGAAGCGATACTCATCCCAACGCAAAAGACGATCAGGGCAATGACGGTGCTGACTGTATTGCAGAGAAACAGCGTCCAAAACTTTCCGGCGTACAGGGATCTTCGGGGAATGCTTGTGCTGAGATACCCTGTGAAGTTACCGGCCAGTTCTTCTTCCTGCACGATGAAAGCCGCAAGAATGCTGATAGCCAGAGGAACAACGAGTGCAGCCCAAGCGATGAAATATCCCTGAAACACATAGATTTCTTCCAGGTCGCTTCGCATGGATATATATACTACTCCTGCCAAAGAAAACAGGACAGGAACCAGAAAGGTCAGCCAACGGATCGCCGTCCGCTTTGTTTTGGTCCATTCAGATGACAATACTGAAATCATTTCAACTCCCTCCTTTGAAACCACAATGCGGTGAGGCCGGTCACTACGAAAAAGCCGACAACGGAAAGGATGATCCCGACAGGCAGGACAGATGCATCCAAGAGCGGATCGCCCGCCTCCAACATGACACCATTTGGATCTAATTGCAGGACAGGACACATCATGCGCGTCCCCCAACTCCACGGAAGTATAAACCACCATGATTTTTTAACGACGAACATACCTGCGATCAGTCCGGCAAAGCCTACCCCCATGCTGGCAAACATGCCTTTCCACGTCGCAGCCCATAGCTGGATCGGGATGATCGCAAGGCACGAGAGCCACGCAAGGAAATCTGCGGTAAAGATCGTTTTCCACGGAATATCCCATTTCCCATCGGTGATCGTGATCAATCCGGAACAGATCGTCGCTACAAAGAGGATCAGCGTTGCGATGAAAGTAAATATTACCATAGCAGTCACTTTGTTGACCCAAATCTGTCCGGGGGAATACGCATGTGCGCGTAAGCTGCGATAATTGCCGGCCTTCCTTTCCTGCATATCGATCAGATATGCGAATAAGGCAATGCCAAGAGGCAGGAATACGACCGTCCAGATATTGAACACCATCGTATTCACGTGTTCCCAGCCTCGCACAACATCCTTCGGCATGAGCCAGATGCCGGGCATCGCCTGAAGGACAAAGAACAGGGGAAGCAGGATCACAAGTTTCTTTGTGAAGGTTCTTCTATATTTCAACAGTTCAGACCGTAACCCATTCATCTGCGCGCGCCTCCTTTGATCACCTCCATGAAGAACGCCTCCAGATCCTCGTCCCGGTTTGGTGTCCCCTGGAACATCAGCTGCCCTTTATTGATGATACCGATCTCATCCACGACCTGCTCCACCTCGGAAAGAATGTGGCTGGAAAAGATCACTGTCATTCCTTTTTTCGGGAAGGTGGCAATCAGTTCACGCAGTTCCTGGATGCCTACCGGATCAAGCCCGTTGGTCGGCTCGTCCAGTATCAGCAGAGAGGGATCATTCAGCAGGGCAATGGCGATCCCAAGCCGTTCCTTCATGCCGTGTGAGAATTGGGAGACACGTTTGCCGCCGGTGTCCTTCAGATCGACGGTTTCCAAAACCTCGTAGATTTTATCTTTCGGGACGCCCAACAGCTTTGTGTGAACAAGCAGGTTTTCCTCGGCTGTCAGGTTTCCATATAATGCAGGCTCCTCAATCAGTGAGCCGATCTTCGCAAGATGTTCCCGCTTCCAGGGCTCACCGTCAAAGAGGATTTCCCCTTTTGTGGGACGGAGTAGCCCCAGGATCAGCTTCAGAGTGGTGGATTTACCCGCACCATTCGGACCGAGCAGACCATAAATGGTATTCCTCTTGATTTCCAGCGAAACACCGTTCACGGCAAGCTGCCCGGAGAAGTTCTTTGTCAATTCTCTTGTTTCAAGAATATTGTCTCTCATCGTATGAACCGTTCCTTTCTTGCAAACTATAGCTTTTTGTTTACAGCCACAGGATACGGGACAATTATCAAGAAACTATCATGTTTTCATACTGTAACATCAAATTTTACGTAATAAGTCGACACCGAGCGTGTCCAGTACATTCTTCGTCTTCTTCTGGATCGCGGAAACCTTGAAGCCTTGCTTGTCACCGGTTGTCGGTGACCGACGCCGAGTGACAAAAGAAAGCTTTGAACACTGGTATGTCAGTCAGAGCAAGTACAGAAAGCTCTGCGACAGATCCCCGGAGAAAAGTTTAAAGAGTGTGACTTATGTTGCACCACCGACTGTAAGAAAAATACATAACGTTCTTCGCAGTGCATTTCACCAGGCTGTGAAATGGGAGCTCATGGAGAAGAACCCAGCTATGTACGCGACGGTTCCGAAAGCGAAAACGAAAAAGCGTGATATCTGGGATGCTCCTACTCTCTTCCACGCCATTGAGGTATGTGAGGATGAGCGCCTGAAGCTGGCCATTAACTTGGCTTTCGCCTGCTCACTTCGAATCGGTGAGCTTCTGGGCCTGACCTGGGACTGCATAGACATTTCTCCGGAAAGCATTGCTGCCGGAAAAGCATTTATCTATGTGAATAAGGAATTGCAACGTGTAAACAAGAACGCTATGAAAACGCTGGAAAAGAAGGATGTCCTCCGTGTGTTTCCGGAGCTTAGGGAAAGCAACAAGACTGTTCTTGTATTAAAGAAGCCCAAAACCGCTACGAGTACACGAAAGATCTTCCTTCCGAAGACAGTTGCCGAGATGCTGGTGGAGTGGAAAAAAGATCAGGAGCCTACGAAAGAGACGCTTGGCAGTGAGTACATGGATTTTGATCTGGTCATGGCCAATGGTTTGGGCATGCCGACAGAACAGTCCAGAATCACAGCACTCTTTGCGGAGCTCATCGAGAAGAATGATCTTCCGAAAGTTGTTTTTCACAGCCTTCGTCATTCCAGCATCACCTATAAGCTGAAGCTGAACGGCGGTGACATCAAATCTGTCCAGGGCGATTCCGGTCATGCGCAGGCACAGATGGTTACGGATCAGTATTCGCATATTCTGGATGATGACAGACGAAACAACGCACAGCTTTTTGAAAATGCCTTCTATTCCGGCGCCGGAAAGGATCCGGCAAAGGCGGAGGCCAAAGAAGACGTTCCGCAGGACCAGGCCGATGCGGAGCAGACCGAAACGACGCAGACTGATGCGGAAATGCTCTTAAAGCCTCTGCAGAAGCCGGAGCTGGCAGTGCTGTTGAAGACACTGGCAAAGTCGCTGTAACAATTCAATATCATCAAATATTACATAGCGGACAGCTGATTCCATTTAAGGAAACAACTGCCCGCTATTTTGCGTAGGTATACGCACATACGATTTCGAAAGCTACATCCTTTGTCCTCTTTGTTTTAAAGCATCGGTTTCATAGGACTTACCGTAAGTTGTAATCCAAGGTGTTGGAAAATATTAAGCAGGGTTCCGAGATTCGGAGTTGTTTTACAGGATTCGATACGCGCTACTGATGACTGTGGAATGCCACACATAGCAGCAAGCTCTCTCTGGCTAAGTCCAAGGGCGGTACGTTGCTCAATCATGGCGCTTACGATGGATGAGATATTTTCAACTTCGTCGATATCTTTTCCGATTTCAGGGTCAACACTTCTTACATGCTCCTTATAGTCGTTCCAGGTTTTCATAATTATTCAGCCTCCTTTCGGGCAAGATAGTCATCTCGTTCAGCTTTTGCTCGTTCAATTTCGCGTTTTGGAGTTTTTTGCGTTTTCTTACGAAATTGATGCAAAAGCACAAAAGTATCGTTTTTGAAATAAAAGTATAAAACACGGTTGTTGCCTGGGCGTAGTTCCCAGATGTCATCGTCAAGATGTTTAGTAATATTTTCATTAAGTCGTGTGCCATTATCTTCGAGAAGCTGGATATACAAACTGATCTGCTTGTATTGAATGCGAGCGTCTTTGTTTGTAGCTGCTTTGATTCGAAGAGACTCAAGGAAATTCCAAAGTTCTGAGTTCCCATTGGAATCTTCGTAAAATTCGATGTTATACATTAGTGTATTCTTTCCGGATAAAAGTATTCAATTTAAATAAATGATAGCATTAACGCTATCAAAATGCAATATATTTTTCTATCGACAACAATTACATAGCGGACAGCTGATTCCATTTAAGGAAACAACTGCCCGCTATTATTTACGCGAGCAATGAACCAAAGTCTGAGTTTGCTCGAGATCTTGGCGGTGCTAAGCGCCAGTGGCGCTTGCCCAGCACCGACCGAAGTGGAACGTAGACGCCGCGATAACTTGAGAAACTCGCAATGCGTGTTTCTCAAGTTATCGCGGCGAGAGAATGATTATATAACATTCTCTATCATTGACAAAATTTGCATTTATGTTTATAATAATAAACACTATTGTGGAGGCGAATGAAATGAAAAAGGCTGCATATAATATACTTCCGGGAACCGAGGAAATACTGAAGACCATGGGCGAGCAGATTAAGCTTGCCAGACTTAGACGTAGCCTGTCAGCGGAGCTGGTGGCAGAACGTGCAGGAATCAGCCGTGCTTCCTTGTGGAAGGTTGAAAAAGGTGATCCATCTGTAGCTATGGGAATCTATGCAGCGGTTTTGCATGCGCTTAACAATCTTGATAAAGATCTTCTGCTTGTTGCAAAGGATGATGAAATGGGCAGACAGCTTCAGGATCTGAATCTGATCACGAGAAAACGGGCGCCAAGGAGGAGTGACTAATGGCATCCAATCAGAAAATCATCTTTGTCTACGATGATTTCAGCACAGGGAGTCCGATCCTAATGGGAACTCTGTATGTGAATATCATCAAAGGCGGGGAATCCTACTCCTTTGAGTACGATAAGGAGTGGCTTAAGAAAACTTCACTTAAATTCACATTGGATCCGGAACTCATGCCATATTCCGGCAGACAGTACCCCTCCGGGAAAAATATCTTTGGTTTGTTTGCGGATGCATCTCCTGATCGCTGGGGGCGCGTTCTTATGAATAAATGTGAAAGAATTCTGGCCGAAAAGGAAGGCTGCAAACCATCTAAGCTGTACGACAGCGACTATTTGCTGGGCGTATATGACGAAACACGAATGGGCGGCATTCGATTTAAAACAAATCCGGATGGACCATTTCTTTCCGATGATAAAGAAACAGCTGCTCCTCCCTGGGCGACGCTTCGCATATTAGAGGAAGCTTCCAGAAATTTCGAAAGTGACGAAAGCGGTTTGAACGAAAAATGGCTGAACCAATTGATTAAGCCCGGCTCCTCTCTTGGAGGTGCAAGACCTAAGGCAACGGTAGTAGACACAAAGGACCAGCTATGGATTGCAAAATTTCCGTCCAGAAATGATGAAAATGATACCGGTGCATGGGAAATGGTGGCACACGATCTGGCAGGTCTCTGTGGGTTAAATGTTCTGGAGGCTAAGCTCGAGAAATTTTCCAATCTCGGGAGCACGTACCTGATAAAACGATTTGATCGTATTTTGAATAAGAGGGTGCACTTTGCTTCTGCCATGACACTGCTCGGCAAAACAGATAGTGCATCTGCAGCGGATGGAACAAGCTATCTGGATATGGCAGCCTTCATTAAGTCCTATGGTGCTCAGCCCAAACAGGATCTGCATGAGCTTTGGAAACGAATTGTTTTTAATATGGCTGTTACCAACACAGATGATCATCTGCGAAATCATGCGTTCATTCTTACAGAACAGGGCTGGATACTATCGCCTCTTTATGATGTAAATCCGGTTCCCTACGGCGATGAACTATCCTTAAATGTCGACGAGGAAGATAACAGCATCAGCGTCGAACTTGCCATCTCCACCGCGGTCCGATTCGGGATTTCTGAAACTGATGCGAAAGATTATGCAAAAGGTATCCTGGAAACCGTCAGAGAAAACTGGGAGAAAACAGCTTCTGGTTATGGGCTCAATCGCAGGCAGATAGAAGAAATGCGACCTGCTTTTAGTGCTTGCTATGAAAGGCGAAAATATAATATCAGGTAAACTCACATAGCGGACAGCTACTCCCCTTCCGGAAACGGACTTCCTGCTTAGTTCTGCGTACTAAAGCTGAAGACATGAGTTGGCTGAGAGCCTGAGGGGTGATGCATTATGAATCGAGAGGAATTAACGAACTATATTCTTGAAACCTACACTGCCGATCAAGACTATCCGTGGGCAAAACATCCCAATTTTACAGTGTTTCGCCATGCGAACAATAAGAAATGGTTTGCGCTCATTATGGATATTCCGAGGAACAAGATCGGTTTGCAGGGCAATGAGTTGCTGGATGTGGTGAACTTCAAATGTGATCCCATCCTTATCGGCTCGCTCCGGGAGGAGCCTGGCTTCTTTCCTGCGTACCACATGAGCAAAACCAGCTGGATCACAGCAGTGCTTGATGGCACCGTATCGGAGGACAAAATCAAGATGCTATTGGATATGAGCTATGAGCTTACTGCGCAAAAGGTACGCAAAAAGGAAATGGATCGCTGACGTCAGGCCTAAATTGTCTGCCATGTACCGTCACATCCTTGTAATTGGCGTGAAAAAGCGCCCTTTCGCCGAGAAGTTGGGATAAAACCGCCCTAAGTTCTCGATGAAATCGTGCTTGATGGTAAGAAGCTCCGCCAGTCCATGTCCCGCCGGGGCAACTGCTGGGATAATGCTCCACAGGAAAGCTTTCACGGTCACAGGAAGGATCACATCGGCGAGAAGCTCGCAGTCTGTACGGAGGATATCGAGGTAAAAACTGTTGTTGACGAATACATGGACTATTACAACAATCACAGGTATCAGTGGGAGCTGGCAAAGCTTGCGCCAAACGAGTTCTGCCAGTTCTGCCTGACAGGGGTATATCCGTTGGATATCCCGAACAAACCTGCCCCGCCCGTTCCGAGCAAGACTGCTGCAGAGCTGGGAGCGGAAATGGAGTCAAGGGGAGACAGTACGCTGGACGTGTCAGCGTACGGGCAGCCCTTGGCGGAATGACACGGATTACCCTATTGGCCGAAAGCAACAAGATGCTGCTTTCCTGCCCCCCGACGAGGGGCGGGTCCGGGCAGAGCCCGTAAGTAACAACAGCCGAGTACCACGTTCTTTTTGAGCAGTATCCAATAATCAGGGTACGGAAAATATGCCTTGTCTATTAATGAGGATCACTCAAACCAAAAAACGTTACCGATGTTGCGGCCCGGATACGGGAGAAAATGAACCGAAAATAACCCACTTGTTGTTTCGACCCAACTGCATGCCGCGGGAAAGGATAGCGAAAATCGTTCGCTTAGAAAAAAGGCCTCCTTGATTAGAAAAGCCGCTAAGCAGAAGGCCTCCGCTTAGATGAAAGCTCTCGTTTTCAGGGCCCGTCAGATCTCTTGGAATAAAAAAGCGGAAGTCGTTTTTTCTGACTGCCAACGGCTTCCGCGGTACATTCTGGCGTCCACGAGAGGATTTGAACCTCCGACCTACCGCTTAGGAGCTCCGCGGATGAAAGTGCCTCTGAGTTCCTCGAAGTGCCTGAAAGCCGCATAAATCCTCATGGTTTTACAGGTTCGAGTTCTTCCGGAGGCGTGTAAGTTTCTCCAATTCTGTTAGCTGTCGGAGGGTCTCTGTGAGCAAAATGTGAGCATTTGCTCACAGGGGCGTGCACTCGAAAATTCATCCTTTGCCCCTTGTGAGCAGAAATCCTTACATAACACAGCGAATGATTTCTCCTGTGGAAATCCCCTCGCTGTGTTTTTTATTGCCTGAAAGTATCAAACAAAGAAGTGGAGGATTTCAGATGAACAGCACAATTATGATCGAGGGCATTCGCTACTACAGGGAGCGCCCTGCAACCTGCAGCCAGTGTTACTTTTGGAAGAATCGCAAGGCCGGCTGTGTACTCGGTGAAGAAAACTGCTATTACCTGGCGATGCCGCCAAAGAAGAACAACCCCTGCGAAGGCTGCTGCTATGGGCCATGCGTCAGCTTCTGCATGAAGAAAGTGCTCGGCCAGAAAGGAGTGCCCGCCAATGCGTAACATGACCATCAATGCGGGAGAAGAACAGTCGCTTACCTTCCGCAAGCTGAAGAATCTGATGGAAACGCCTCCGCAGGTGGATCGCAACAGAACGCCTCCTCCCTGCCGGATCTGCCCCTTCTTCCAGCCGGGATTTCGCTACCGGAAATGCCTGTATGCTGAGTGTCCTTATGGAAAGAAAGCCGCCGCCGTATACCGGCGAAGGCCGCTTCGCTCCGAAAGAATCATAACCGGAGGTGGTGATATGCGTGTATGACTACTTTTATGGACCGGAAGGAGAGCAATTCTCTTTTATCCGAGTGCCGAAGCTCTTCTTTGAAAATGAAGCTTACCGTTCTATGTCTGCGGAAGCTAAGATCCTGTATGGCTTCCTTCTGGATCGGGTATCCGTATCAATGAAAAACGGCTGGCGGGATGAGCAAGACAGGATATTTATTATCTGTACCATCGAGGAAATCATGTCGAAGCTTGGCTGCGGCAACAAGAAGGCCATCCAGCTCCTCACGGAACTGGAAGATAAAATCGGTCTGATCGAGCGGAAACGTCAGGGACTTGGAAAGCCCAATCTGATCTACGTGAAGAACTTCATACGAACGGTGGATAATACCGGTCAGCGACATCTCTGGAAATGTCAAAATGACACTTCTGGAAATGTCCAGATAACATCTCTGGAAGTGTCAAAATCACATGGAAGTAATACTGATAATAATAAGACTGATAAAAGTTATACTGAGAATCCTATCTATCCGCGAAAGGAAGCAGATGGGATGTCAGAGCATCGGATGTACGAAGACTATTTCCGGGACGCATTGGAATACGACGTCCTTCTTCAGGATTATCCTTATGACCGGGAGACGCTGGAAGGCATTCTGGATCTCATGGTGGATGTCTGCTGTTCCCGCCGGGAATATATCCGCATCGCCAGTGATGATAAGTCCAGGGATGTCGTAAAAAGCCGGTTCATGAAGCTCAGCTCTTCCCATATCCAGTATGTTCTGCAGTGTCTGCACGAGAACACGACAGATGTACGGAACGTGAAACAGTATTTGCTGGCGACGCTCTACAACGCCCCCACGACGATTGATTCGTACTATCGAGCCAAGGTAAATCATGATTTATACGGAACCTGAAGGAGGTGATAACCGATTGAGTGAAGAACCACAGAAAAATACAGCTCAAATGCCGGATCCGGGGGCCGTAGAAACAGTCCGCCAGATTCCCATCAGCGAATTAGTGCCATTTGAGGATCATCCGTTTCGGGTAGTGAATGATGGGGCGATGCTTCGGACTACAGAAAGCATCGCTCTGTACGGCGTACTTTCGCCACTCATCGCAAGGCCGCGCGAAGAAGGAGGTTATGAAATTATTTCAGGACACCGCAGAGCTTACGCTGCTGAACAGGCCGGACTCGACACTGTGCCGGTCATCGTCAGGGATATGGATGATGATGCTGCGACCGTGTTGATGGTCGACTCCAACCTGCAGAGGGAAAGTATCCTGCCCAGCGAACGCGCTTTTGCGTACAAGATGAAGCTGGAAGCCATGAAACACCAGGGGGAAAGGACGGATTTAACTTCGGGCCAAGTTGGTCCAAAGTTGACGAACGCTGAAATAGGAAAAACCACAAACGATAGCATGACACAAGTAAAGCGCTATATCCGCCTCACCAACCTGATCCCGGAGCTCCTGGACATGGTGGACCAGAAGCAGATTTCTTTCAATCCCGCTGTTGAACTCTCCTATCTGAAAGCGGAGGAACAGCAGCATGTGATCGAAGCGATGGACTTCACACAGGCAGCGCCTTCCCTCTCCCAGGCACAGCGGCTGAAAAAACTCAGCCAGGAAGGCAGCTGCACGTTAGAAGCGATGCGGGATATCCTGGGAGAAGTCAAAAAGGGAGACCTGGAACGTGTAGCCTTTAAGAGCGAACAGCTCCGGAAGTACTTCCCGAAGTCCTACTCTCCCAGACAGATGCAGGACACCATCATTAAGCTCCTGGAGCAGTGGCAGAAGAATCGTCAGCGCGACCAGGAACGGTAATGTCATTACTCTATGTATACGGGTAATTTCCAAAGAAGATACAGAGGCAGGCTTATCTCATGGGTGGCGTCTTTTTGATTGTCACCCATATTTTTCGTTGAGACCTTAAATCCCACTGCCGGTTTATATTGCCTGCAATAAGATGCAAAGCTTTTCGCCTTTGTATTCTCTGCGGATTTTGCCTCCAGCGGCATAATCCGGTTCAGGTCATCCTCAAACAGGAAATCCACTTCGGCGCTATTGTCATTTCTCCAAAAATAAGGTCTGATGCCCAGCGAGGTCAGTTCCGTCATGCAGAAATTTTCGGTAAATGCCCCTTTAAATATCACGTAACCCTCCGGCTCGGTAAGGACCGTCCGGTAACCGACACCCGCATTCCGCCGGAGGAGTCCGAGGTCTGCGGAATACACCTTGAAAAAGGTCGCGTCAGAGCAGGCAGAAAGCGGTATTTGCGGGACAGACACCTTTTCAAGACGATAGACCAGACCGGCGTCCACCAGCCACTGAAGTGCATCTTCCAGATCTCTGGCGCGCGTCCCGGCTTTCACATGAGAAAAGACAAACTTATTGTTGTCCTTCGCCAGCTGTTTCGGGACGGAATCCCAGATCCAGCCAATCCGAAGGATGTCTCTGGGTTCGGCATGGTGTGCGAAATCGTTCCGGATATCCTGAATAATCCGATCAAGCACCCGATCGACCTCTGTAATGTCTTCTGTTTCGATATAGGTGCGGACAGCCTCAGGCATTCCTCCAACAATATAGTAAAGCTTCAGGTACCGCAGCATGGGCTCTGCAACATATGCGGGAACTTCGCGAAACGGGTCGTACTCACGAAGCATTGTCAGGTACTTCCCGCCGCCCAGAGCTTCGGTAAATTCGGAAAAATTCATGGGATACAGTTTCAGCTGTTCATCTTTCCCGACGGGGAAGGATACCTTCTTTCGCTTCAGCTCGACGCCCAAAAGGGACCCGGCGCAAAGCAGATACAGATTCAGGCCGCTTTCTTCGAAGTATTTGATGGATGTGACCGCTTCGGCACACTGCTGTATTTCGTCAAAAATAATCAGGGTATTTTCCGGATCAATGGCCTTCCCTTCCCGGTACATGCCCAGTTCCCGGAGAATTCTTCCCGGATCCAGATCATATCTGAAAATATCAGCCAGTGCAGGTTCCTTCTCAAAATTAAACAAAAGCGTTTTTTCGAAATGCCTCCTGCCGAATTCGGTCATAAGCCATGTTTTTCCACATTGCCTGCAGCCAGTGATCAACAGCGGTTTCCTGTGCTTTCGTTCCTTCCATGCAAGAAGGGATTTCATTGCTTCGCGTTCCATGCAGATGCTCCTTTATCATGTATCAGGATCCAGTTTCGGCAATTATTCGTATTATAAATCGCCGCTTTCGGCTTTTATTCGTATTATTTAAAGCTATTATAGTGGCTGTTCCTCTTTTTTTCAACCTCAAAATCAATCCAATCACTCAAAGGAGAAAAAACCTATGGAAAAGAACAAGAACATTAGAACCCTTACCAATGACCTGAAAACTTTCGAGCAGATGATGCAGAGCCAGCGGAAAGACGCGCCGATTCCCGAGATTGAGATTGAGATCGATACGGATACGGACGATGAGAAGGACCCTTCGGAAGACCTGAATGAAGCATTTCTGCTGATCATGGGAGCGGTTCAACAGCTTGGGAAGGCGATTCTGAAGGTCAAATATCTGGAAGATGCCTATTTCGGCAGGGAAGAGGAGGACGATTGTGACCTCTGTCCCTACGGCGGTGACTGCGGATCCGCATACGGCACCATGGTGCTGGTGGCCCGTCCGGACGGCGACAACACTATCATAACCCTGGACGAGCTGGTGGAGGAAATCGGAGATCTGGCCGATGGTCAGACGGGCACCTATGAAACGAAGCCCATCCCCGGCACGGAGGATCTCTACTACACCATCCCGGAGAAAAAGCCCTTAAAGCGCGGCGGAAGCTGCTGCACGCTACTTTGAGGAGCATTCCAAAACCATCAAAACCCGCGAAGGCGAAATTTCCGTCTTCTGCTTCGACTAAGGAGGAAGTGACCTATGGCGATGAATTACGAAGAATTCCTGGATGTCGCAAAGGATGCGGCAAAAACGAACTATCCCACAGCCGATATCAGCATCCAGCACGTCGATAAACTGCAGGGAGAGTCCTATGTGGGCCTCTCTATCCGCCCAGAGGGAAAGAACGCAGCTGTGACCATGAACTTGAACAGCGCTTTCGAGCAGTATCAGGAGAATCCGAAGCGTCTGACAGCCATCATGAGCGAGTTCCTCTCCGGCCTGGATAAGGCCGTTTCCCAGATCCCGACAGTCAATGTGGATCAGTTCCGGGATTATGAGAATGTCAAGAGCCATCTCGTCATGCAGGTGATTCCGGTGGAGCCGAACGCGGAGAAGCTCTCCCAGATCCCGCATAAGACGGTGGAGGATATCGCTGTTGTATATCGGATCGATGTAAGCGACAGCATGAACCGCAATGCCACGACGCTCGTGACCAATCAGATGATGGAAAGTTTCGGCATCACGGCAGAGCAACTGCATCAGGACGCGGTCGCGTCTCAGATGGAACACTGCCCGCCGACATTAAGAAACATGGCGGAAATGATGGCGGATCTGATGGGTGATTCGATGGACATGCAGGATTCGCCCATGTGGGTAGCGACCGTCGAAGGCGGCGTGAACGGCGCCGCAGCCGTGCAGATCCCGGAATTCATGGATCAGGCTGCGGAGAAGCTTGGCGGCAACTTCTTTGTCCTCCCCTCCTCCATCCATGAATGCCTGTTTCTCCCGGACAACGGGGAATTCGAACGCAACAGCCTGGAACAGATGGTCCGAAGCGTCAATCAGACCGAAGTCAGCGAAGCGGATTTCCTCTCGGACAATGTCTATCACTACGACAGTGAGGCGAGGATCTTTGAAAAGGCCGTCACTTATGAATCCCGTGTAGCGGAACAGGCCGTCGCTTATGAGACAGAAGCCCCGGAGGCGGCAAAGGAAACCATCACCGCGCTTTTGGTGGAGCCCGGAAAATATCCGGAAAAGGTAGAGATCGGCACAGAGCTTGACGATCTCCAGAAAGCGGTCGGCGGCTATATCGAAGTCACTTATCCCTTCGATGAAAATGTCGGCATCATCATGAACGAGGAAGGAAAGCTGAATGGCATGAATTTGAACCGCGCTCTCCGCGATGAGGATGGCAAGATCTACGATGTGGTCGCCGGTCCCTTCCTGGTTGTGGGTCTGACCGAAGAAAGCTTCGGTTCTCTGACTCCGGAGCAGGTAAATACCTTTGAGCAGCAGTTCCACCAGCCGGAGATCTTTGTACAGATGGGGAAAGGCGTCATGGCACTGCCGATGCCGGATGAGGTGGTAAAGCTGCAGGAATCAAAGGCTGCGGAGAAAGCGGCGAAGCACAGTACTGCGCAGAAGCAGACCGATACACCTGAGAAGAAGCCCCACAAGAAGGCAAAGGAGGCACGATGAAAATGGCTGGATACGTAGCGAGTGTTGTGGCTGGCGGCATGTTCGGCGCCATGACGATGTGCCTGATAGTTGCAAACAGCCGGTATGAAGAACGGGAGGAGGCGATGACATTTGCAGGAGGAAGTGGAAAGCAGGACAGTGAACCTTGCGATCAGCACGACGAAGCTGACGATCCGGACGGTGATCTCCGCCGGACAGGCGTATCTGAGACACCGGAAGGAACTGGCGGCACAGAAATCCGGGGAGAAGCCGACCGGGAAGCAGACAGTACAGGAGCTGATCGGTCAGAATCAGGGCGTCAGCAGCATTGACATCGCCAAAACCGACCTGCGGGGCTTTGAGGGCGTCGCCAGGAAATACGGTGTGGACTACGCGATCCGCCAGGACCGCTCCACCGTCCCGCCGAAGTACCTGGTTTTCTTCAAGGCAAAGGATGCCGATGCCCTGACGGCAGCATTCAACGAATACTCCGCGAAAGCCCTGCAGAAATCGAAACGGCCGAGTGTCCTGAAACAGCTTCGGGCGATCGCCGCAAAGGTGGCGGAGCTTCCCGGCAAGGTCGTCAACCATGATAAAAAGAGGGAGCTGGATCGATGAATACGACAAAACTGAAGAAAACGCTGATCAAGCTCCTTCCCTATATCATCCTTGGCCTCGTCTGCACTAATCTGGGCGAGGCCTGGCGCCTTGCGGAAGGAACTGACTACGGAAAGAATCTGGTTTCCTTTTTCAGCATGATCGCGGTGGCCTTCGGGAATCCCCTCCCGAGCTTTCATCCGCTGGATCTGCTGGTGGGAACCATTTGCGGAGGCGGGCTGCGGCTTGCAGTTTACCTCCGCGGCAAAAACGCAAAGCATTTCCGGCACAACGAGGAATACGGCTCTGCCCGTTGGGGAACCCACGCCGATATCGAGCCCTTTATGGATCCGAAGTTTGAGAACAACGTGATCCTGACCCAGACGGAACGGCTGATGATGAGTAACCGCCCAAAAAATCTGGCGAATGCCAGGAATAAGAACGTCCTGATCGTGGGCGGCTCAGGCTCTGGCAAGACGAGATTTTGGCTGAAGCCCAACCTTCTTCAGATGCATTCGTCGTATGTTGTTACCGATCCGAAGGGTACCATCGTGATAGAATGCGGAGAGGCGCTTCGGCGGAAAGGCTATGAGATCCGGATCCTGAACACCATCAACTTTAAGAAGAGTATGCACTATAACCCCTTCGCCTATATCCACAGCGAAAAGGACATTCTGAAGCTCGTCACCACTCTGATCGCCAACACCAAAGGCGACGGCAAATCCGGTGACGAGTTTTGGACCAAGGCGGAGACACTGCTCTACTGTGCGCTGATCGGCTATATCCACTACGAGGCGCCTGTTGAAGAACAGAACTTCGCTACGCTGATTGAATTTATCAACGCGATGGAGGTTCGGGAGGATGATGAGGAGTTCCAGAATCCGGTGGATATCATGTTTGAGGCGCTGGAGAAAAAGAATCCAAAACACTTCGCCGTCCGGCAGTATAAAAAATACAAACTGGCTACAGGGAAGACCGCCAAGAGCATCCTGATTTCCTGTGGCGCAAGGCTTGCGGTCTTTGATATTCAGGAGCTTCGAGAGCTGACTGCCTATGATGAACTGGAGCTGGATACCCTCGGGGATAAGAAGACGGCGCTGTTTCTGATCATGTCCGATACGGACAGCACTTTTAACTTCCTGATCTCCATGGCGTATACGCAGCTTTTCAATCTGCTCTGCGAAAAGGCGGACGATATCTACGGCGGCCGGCTTCCTGTCCATGTCCGGTGCCTGATCGATGAGATGGCAAATATCGGTCAAATCCCGAACCTGGAAAAGCTGATCGCGACCATCCGAAGCCGTGAAATCAGCGCCTGCCTGGTGCTGCAGGCAAGAAGCCAGCTCAAATCCATCTACAAGGACAATGCCGACACCATCATCGGCAACTGCGACGCGCAGATCTTCCTCGGCGGATCGGAGCCGACAACGCTGAAGGAACTCACGGAAGCCTTGGGAAAGGAAACAATCGACACCTTCAACACATCTGACACTCGTGGAAACAGCCCAAGTTATGGTACGAATTACCAGAAGCTTGGCAAAGAGCTGATGAGCCGGGATGAACTGGCTGTCATGAATGGCAGCAAGTGCATCCTGCAGCTTCGCGGTGTGCGGCCGTTCCTTTCTGACAAATATGATCTAACGCAGCATCCGAACTACAAGTACACGGCAGATTTTGATAAGAAGTATACCTTTGACATCGAGAAGTACCTGAACCGGCGCATGAAGCTGAAGAAGGATGAGGTCTTTGATGTGGTGGAGGCATAGGCCTCCGGCAGTCTGAAAGGGCTGCCCTTACATAGGCAAAACGCTTATGTGGTCTGCGATCGCTTTCATAAATGCCCACAGCCGAACGCGGCAGCAATAAGAACAAGAGGGGCTGATCGTGAGGGAAATGATGCAGGCGCAACAAATCCACCCCGCATGGGGAACATCAAAGGAGGCCTATCTATGGCATTTTTCAACAGCGCAGTCGGTGTACTGCAGACACTCGTCGTGGCCCTTGGCGCCGGTCTTGGCATCTGGGGAGCAATCAACCTGCTGGAAGGTTACGGCAACGATAACCGTGCGACACGTTCGTAAGTGAAAAGCTTAT
>NZ_KI273079.1:0-30717 GCF_000469565.1 Oribacterium sp. oral taxon 078 str. F0263
GAGGGCTGTCGCAACACTCTATTGCGACAGCCCCTTCCCCTTTGCAGGGAATCATAAATCCCGAGAATCCGGAGACTCTTTTCAATGCCCTGTCTGTCATCCTTATGTTTTTCAAAGCCTGAATCCATTCTGATACTCCCTAAAGCCGCGGATTGATTTCATTCGCCTCTCTCCATGAGCTTCCGGTGCGAATTCAGGACCTATTCTCCTTAATGCGGCTCTCAAGATATTCCGAAATAGAATCATAGAGCTTCGTTTTCTTGTCATGCTGAAGCAGATAGACCTCTCCCTTTTCATTGACGATAACCAGCCTGGCATCTATCCCCAGATTCTCCAGGACAAAGAAGCCCTTTGGGAAATCAGGATTTACCTCCTGCTCCTGCTTTGTCGCAGTCACTGTATTAAATACGCCTCCGACATTAAGCCCTGTCCATTCTGTAGCGCCGAAATCCATGCAGCCGTATTTCCTCACATAATCGAGATACTCCTGCGGAAATTTGAGATCCAGCTCCGTCTCCGCCTCCGAAATCTGGCTTTCACTGCAGCCCTGCATCACATTTAAATCAGGGATCTTTGCCATTTTCTCAATGATTTCACTCATGATTGCCCTCCGGCGGTATCCGCCTCTGAGCGGGACTTCCAATGGTTCTGTTTTTCACTGTTCCATTTATTCCCTTCTCCATGAGTCTCCGTCTCTTTATTCTTATCATGAAGAATGGTGTCATTTCCCGCTCCCCTGTGTTCTTCAAAGCTAAGCTCTGCTAAAGGAGCATCCGCGCGCTGTCCCATATGATGCAGTTCAATCGGTTTTCCGTTTTTATCCAAGGGAGCCAGTCCTCTCTTGACCCGTTCGGCATTCGTATTTCCCTTTGCATCCTTCTGATTCCAGTCAATGTCCTTTTTGATCAGGCACGTCTTGCCATTGATCTCTATTTCCATGAGATTGGCCGCCTTGTAGATCTCATATTCCTCCCAGGACCCAATATGATCAATCACCTTGTCGGACCATCCCGTTTCCGCCTTGATCTTCTCCCTTTCCTGATCGCTCAGTCCTTCTTTCTTATTCTCCTTCGAGTCAGAGGAATCCGGCACTTCCGCTTTTTCCGGATTTTCCTTCTCCCTATCCTCCCTCTGCTCCTCTCTTTCTTTATCTGCTTCCTGCTTGCCTTCCTTACCGGATTCCATCGACTTATGCCCGCGGCCGTCAGCTGCATCCCTGATTTTACCAGAATCTACAGCTTTGTCCAGACAGCTGTAGATCGGAGGCCTCGAGTCCTTGTAGTCCTTTGGTTCCAGCTCCCAGTCCGATTTTTTTCTTTCCGCCTTTCCGATCTCCTTCCCTATGTCCCTCCCGATGTCTCCGGATTCTTTCTCCCAGGGGAATTTATGCTTCGGATCCTCTCTCTTTGGAAACTCCGCTCCGCCTTCCTTATCTTCCCACGGAAATTTCCGCTCCTTCCCCTCGGGGAGAGGAAGCGTATCCTTTCCTCCCTCCGGAAGAAACTTCTTTATCCCCTCTTCTACTATTTTTTCCATTCCCGGGATCATGCTCACAGAAGCTTCCCTCCCTCCAAGACAAACTCTCTCCACCTTTCGTAGATCTGCGCATCCTCCGAGCTTCTCTCCGAAAAGTCTGCCATAATGCTGTCGCTCACTGCCATCCGAAGTCCCTCGATATCCTCTACTGCCTCTCTTTGCAGGAAGAAATCCAGGTTCTCCCGAACTTCTTCCATATCATGAGAATTTTCGATGAGCTCATAGCTTTCGCTCTCACCGCGCAGGAGCACCGGCACAAAATGGTTGAGATCTTCTTTCCTCTCCCAGATCGAAAGACTGTGCTTTCTGCGGTACTCCTCCAGAAGTCTATAGAGATAGCGCTTTGTCAGAACGGGATATTCCGTCCCGGCGATTTCTCCCCGGAGGCGCTCGAGATCCGGCTCGAATTCCGACTTCATCCGCCCTTTCAGAAGAAGTCTCATAAGCTCTGTCCTGAACCATCCTCTCTTCTTTTGGTCCCTGTCCGCCTTCGAAGCGTCATAGCGATAGGTATTTTCCTCCCCGGGGAAGCGATCAATTTTGCAGAGCACCGGCTCGATCCAGTTGTTCTGATAGACCACGGCCACACCCTTCGGGAGCTTTGCGAGCTCCCGAAGCTGCTCATCGGACAGTGCCGCGGATTTTCCGGCGTCATTTCTGTCCTTCTCCTCGGGAAGACGCATCAGAATCTTCGTATTGGTATTTCGTATCGCCGAGATGTCCACCATGTTCGGGGACTGATCGACGATGAGGAAACCCTCTCCATAGGTCCGCATCTCCGCGATGGAATTCGAGATGGTCTCCACCGCCTTTCCGGTAATGTTGGAGCTCTCGCTGCTCTGCTCCGTGGAGGTCCTCTTCAGGATATTGTGTGCTTCCTCGAGCACGGTGACATGTCTAAGGGGCGCGTTCATCGAAAGAGCGTGCGAGATCCGGTACTCATTCAGCCGCATCACAAGGATCCCCATAATCAAAGCCTTCGTCTCCGTGGAGCTGACTCTGCTTAGGTCAATAATGACATTCTTATCGAAAAGCTCTTCCTCCGGAATCTCATCACAGCTGAAGATCTGTCCGTTCAGTCCATTGGCGAGAGAGCGGATACGGGTTTCCAGAGCGCCGCGGTAATTGCTCTTTGCCTCCTGATCATAGGCGGAGCTCTCAATCACCTTCTGAAGCTGGAGAAGAAGATCCTCAAAGCACGGGAAAAGTGTTTCGTCAATGCCGTTTCTCGAGCTCACGAGATCCCAGCCGCTGCTCTCGTAGGCGCGGAGCACCGCATCCTTCAGGACGGCCGGCATCGCCGCATACATCGGGAAGCAGACATTAAAGATCTCAACCAGCCGGTCCGCATGCTCCAGCACATGAATTCCCTTTGGGAAGCGGAAGGGATTGATGCGAAGCAGCGGGCTGAGATAGGGATTGGTCCCGTAGACCTGTACGTCCCTCCGATTTCCGAAGACCTGCTTGTACTCTCCCTTTGCCGGCTCTACGACGAGGAAGGGAATTCCCGCACCGCAAAGTCCCTGAAGGATCTGGTAGACGGTATTGGATTTTCCCGCACCGGTAGAGCCGGTGATGAAGCTGTGCATCGAAAGACTTCTCATGTCCAGTTCCACCGGCGTCTTCTCCACCGCTCCCATATGATAAACGGCACCAAGGTGCAGCTGCTCCGCGTCCGTTTCTGCCTGTTCTCTGGTAAACACATTTCTCCCAAAGGAGGCCATCTCGATCACGGGAAGCCCGCTCAGTGATTTCTTTGGAAATCCGATATTGATCGCCATCTCGGAGGATGTCGATAGGATCGCGGGATTCACAAGAATATTCTCTCCACGCCGCATCATCAGGGGGTGAGAGAGCTTTTCGAGATAGGACCTGCACTTCCTCCCCTCCGGGCTCTCCGCTCTCCACTGGTTGATATAGGAGGACTGAAGAGAGGAATCCTCCCCGCGCATCAAAGCATTATAGCCGTTTGCGACCATCGCATTCGTCTCGGGATTAGAGGAAAGGATATAGGCCGCACACTGAAAGGCCCCCAGCGCCTCGCAGCGCTGCAGTCTCTCAATATTCTTTTCTATGACATTCATGAGATCCTTGACTGCTTTATTCTCGCTGTTGAACTGATAGCTCCTCCCTCTTGTGCTCCCTTCGGATTCACCGCTGCTCTTTCCCCTCTGCACGGTATCCGATTGATTACTCGTCCTCGTATACCCTCTGCTCTCCGTCGCATTGAAGTTCGTCGTGTGTGTCTCGGAATGCCCTACGGTATCAGAGCCCATCAGGCCGCCGACAGCGGCCAAAGCGATACCGGCACCAATCAGGACAGGTGCGGCGGGAGGAACTGCAAGCGAAAGCGCCAACGCTCCTCCTACTGCCGCCGCTCCCATTCCGGTAGCAGCGCTTCCCGCCGCTCCAAGCCCCGCCCCCATATTTCTTGTATGACTGTCACTCCAGCCCTTGGACTCACTCCAGCCGTTGCTCCTGGAGTAATTCTGTGTGTCCGCGATGCTGTCCCCGACTGTCTTCGAGAAATTTTCCGTGTTCGTCTTACTGAATGTAAGGGAATCCGAGGAGTTAAAATTCAGAGTCGTGGAGGCAAAGGGCGAGAGCTGGGAATACAGATTTTCATAACCCTGCTTCGCCCTCTCAAGCTCCGGCATATTCACGGGATCCGCCAGAATCAAAAGTCCATAGCTCCTCCCGCGGAGGGAATCCGTCAAATGCTCAATTCCCTGGACGAATTTCTCATAGTCCTTTTGCTCCTTATTGCGAAGGGATGCAAGTCCCGATACAGAAGTGATATAGGATGCTTCCCGGATAAGGCCTAATACCTTTTCGATTTCCCCGATCCGAAGAGACTTCTCCTTTAAACCCGGAAAATTCCCGCGCAGAGTTCCCTCAAACCCCGCGCCCTTTGATGCAGTATCCTCATTTACATTCTTGTTGACGATCCCGAGATAATACTCCGTATGATCTTCGCAGCCCCGGATAAAGGTGAGCACGGAGGCAGAGCTTGCGTGAGCGGCATTCAAAACCGTAATCAGCCTTTCCAGGACATTTTCCTTTTGATCGGAGATCAGCTCCGTGAATTTATAGAGCCTTGTGTAATCCGCGATATTCAGTTCTCTGAGCTCCGGCGGAAGCTCCGCAAGTTCGTACTGCTCCAGCTTGCAAAGATAATTTTTCGTGACGATGGATCTTGCGCTCTCAAGCATCCCCGAGAGCTTGGAAAGCTCCCTCACATCGACAAGCTCTGTCCCCATATTTTTCTCCCTGTATAAAGATCAAATCATGATTCCACTGCCCAAAGGCTTATCATCCACAATGTTCTGACCCGTACTCTATGTCTTTCTTATTACTTTTGTCTTCAAAATTTTTCCGTTTCTCCTCCATTTTTTTCGCTTCAGCTCCCTGGTCCTGAGAATCCAACTCAAATTCATCCTGCAAATTGCTGATTTCCTGCCCCTTCTGTTCCTCTCTTTGACCCAAGGTCAAACTCCTACACTGAGGAGTGCCCGTCTTCTCATCTTCCTTTTCTTTTCCTTTCTCTTTTATCGGAGGAACCTCATGAGAAACGCTATCACCGCTGCGGCCACCAGAGCGATTGCCGCCAGTCCTCGGTAGAGTGCTGACGTTTCGCTCTGACGGCTCCCCGCTTTTGGGTGCAGTTCTTTCCTCGATTTTTCTCTGGCTTTCTTCTCGTCTTCCGCTCTTTTCCGGTCGGATTCTGTATAGAGCGCTCGACCGATCTTTTTCACATCATCGATTCTCTCCTTGGAGAAGTTCTGCTTTAGCATCATCACAGCCCTTGCAAAGTCATCGTCACTGTAGCCCGTCTTTCCGGCGGAGACCAGTTCTCCCTTCAGCGGCTCCATCAGAGAAAGGCCGCTCTCCTTCAGTCTCCTCTCCACATACTCGCACGCAGAGTCAAATTCCGAGTTCGAAAAGCTCCGGTTCACATAGCAGAACTGTCCAAGCGCCTCCCTGAGAGAACTTAGGTCCTTCTCTCTCAGACCTTTTTCAATCATTTCGTTCTTAATCATTTTTTTGCCTCCTATCATCTCAGCTTTTCCTTAAAACTCCAGAATGTGCCGGATCCTTTGGTCCAGGCGGGAGAACCATTCATTTCTCTCCCTCTCCTGCCTCACCCTTTGCCGGAGCCGGTCTGCGTCGGAAGTATCTCTTTCCATCTTGTCCAGAGTCTCTCGGATCGCAGCATTCAATCGATCAATATTCCCTATGAAAGCAGCCTTATAGTTCTCCACCTGTTTATCTCCAAAGCGATAGCTTTCAGAGATTCCCTTCTTGATCTTGAATATAAAGCTTGCCATCGTACTTGTGATCAATGTCTTTACTTTCACATATTTTCCATCATTGACCATTTCTGTATAGGAAATTTCATCCGGTTCCCAGAATTTCAAGAAGCCCAGAAATCCGCTCTTTTCCGGATTTTTCTTCCACCGGATCTCCTCATGGCAGCGCTCTTCCGCATTCTCAGCTACAACAGCTTCCGCATTCTCAAAGTCCACCTTGGGAAGAGCGGAGAGTTTTCGAAAGTCAAAGTCATCGATGTGGATCTCCTTGAAGATCTTCGTCACAAGCTCTTGATAATCCTTCATCATCTCTCTACAATAGCTGAATACCTTGTCCTCAATATCCTTTCTGATTCTACTCCTGCAGTCCTCCTGTATTTTCAGCAGCTCAGACTGCAGCTTTCGCAGCTTCCTCTCTGCCTCTTCAGACTCACAGTCTTTAACGTTGGAATACTCCTTCGTCAGTTTTTCACACTCCGTCTCAACATGTAGAATAGTATCCTCCTCCTTTGGCATTTTCGATTCTTCCGCGATCCGTTTTGACGGCGGGATCAGCTCTCTGATCTTTTTCTTAGAGTCTTCATAGAGCTTTCGGCTTGCCTGATATTTCTGCTTCCCACGTGCGATCTGTTCCTTCGCCTTCTCAAGCGCACTCTGATCCTCCGCCACCTTAGCTTCAAATCTCGCCTTCATATTGAGCTCATCCAGGCGGAGAATGATATCCTTTACGGCGTCATGGATCTTGAACGGATACGCGTATTTTTCGATATACTCTGCGATTACGGCCTCCACGACGGGGACTCCTGTGTGAACCAGTGCCTCCCCGACGCGATCTCCCTTCTCGTGACAGCGCGAAAGCTCCTTTTTAAGCTTCCCGCTCACCGTAGGAGTGAGAACCGCATTTCTTTCAAAATGCAGCTCTTCAACCTCTACATAATCCTCCACAGCGCGGAGATCCTGCCGCTCGGATCTTGAAAGTTCAAGCCCTTGAGCATTCTTCCGGATGAGAAGTGCAAGACGCGCGCTGCTTGGAATCAGAATCGGGTTTTCGATACCAAAACCCTGCAGATAGCTCCGGACGTTTTTTAGGACTTTTTCGACGGTTTCTCCCTTCTCCTCATCGAGCTGATCACACTTATTGATCACAAAGAGAAAACGGTCTCTTGCCTCCTTTCCTCTCCGCTTCATCTCCTGCGCGATATCCGTCAGAAGCTGCTTATCGTCGTTGGTGCTGAGCTGCGTCGCGTTCATTACATAGAGGACGACTGTATTTCCCTGATGGATCACATCCTGCGTCAGTTTTTCATGATTCTCATCCCGGGAATTGTTCGGTCCCGGCGTGTCGCGAAGGCAGAGCCGGATCTTGTCACTGGGTACGGACGGAATGTTCCCTTCGATAGAAATCCTTCTGACTCTCTGATCGGAATTATACTGCACCATTTTTTCCGGATTCACGGCGCTCCTCGAAAAGATCTGATTCCCCTCTGCATCGTAGCATTCCGCCTCGTAACCATTCATCTTATCATTGTCCAAAATCTCTGCGATCGTTGCCGTACAGGCCTCATTCTTGGACGGGAGGAGATCCGTATGGAGAATCGAATTGATCAGGGTGGACTTCCCACTGCTCATCGTGGCGATCACGCTGACCTCAAAAATTCCGTTTTTTGCCCTCCGGTAATTATCAAACACCGTCCTCTGATAGGAATCACTTTTTCCAAATTCCGGCAGGTTTTTCGCCTCAAGCTCCGCCATGATCTGGTCGAGCTCCGTTAAGATGCCGCCTTCATCCTTGCAGTTCTCGAACTCCGGATAAAATTTGACATCGCCCTGATACTGCTCAAGAGCATAAACGATATCCTGAAAGTCGATCCTTCTCCCTCGGAAGAAAAGCCGAACCTCATCGTCATTGCAATACTTGGCAATCTCCAGAATCAATCCTTCCCAGTTCTCCGAAGGCGAAAGCACTGCCTGAATCCGCTCTCCGTTTCTTGCCTCCAGAGAACTGGACTCCGATACGGCTTTTCCATTTTTCTTAAACACAGTTTTTTGCAAATACGGATTGTACGATATATAAAACTCTGTCATACGTTCTCTCCCTCCCCGTACTCTTTCTGAATACATCGGAGTAACATCAGCCTCATCCTCACAGATCTCAAGATCCGGATAAAATTTGACATCGCCCCGATACTGCGTAATCGCATCGACGATATCCTGGAACATAGTCTTTTTCCCCCGGAAGAAAAGTCGGATCTCATCATCATTGCAATACTCGGCAATCTCCGGAATCAATCCTCTCCAGTTTCCCGAAGGCGAAAGCAAAGCCTGCATTCGCTCTCCACATTTTGCTGTCAGAGAAACCGTATCCGGTACGACTTTTCCGTTTTTCTCAAACACAAACTTATGCAAATATGGATTATACGATATATAAAATTCCGTCATACTCGCTCTTCCCCCTCATTTCCCTTATAGGCGCGCCGCCGAACTCCCGGCAGATTTTTCCACTCCCTAGGATTTCCTCATTTGCAAACGGAGCACAGTTTCCAGGACATAGGCTCCCGTATGGGCCATAATCTCTACCCGCAAATCCTTCACTCTCCTATACAGCGAGAGATCCGACTCCATCCTCTCCCTCACGGCTTTGTCGATGAGTGCATATTTTTCGCATTCCAGATTTTTATCATGGCATTCCATCGCGATTTCCTGCACTTTTTCGAACTCTTTCGAGCCGACGCTCCAAAGACGTGAACTCATGGCTGAGCTTACCGGCACCAGGATCGGATGCTCTATCTGAAGCTGTTGGGAGAAGGCTCTGCATATTTCTCCCATTTTTTTAAAAAGTGTGCTTCCTTCTGCCCCCAGTTTTTCGCAGTAATCCAGGACAAAGATACAGCGCTCCAACCCCTCCTTTCCCCACTCTTTTCTCCTCCTTAGGAGAAGCTCCAGCTGCCAATCCCCATCCCTGTCCGAAAAGGAAGAGAGATCAATCACATAGAGAGGAACATGAACGTACAAATCCGGGTCTGTGCATCGAAACTCCTTCTTCTCATCCACCAGGAACTCCCAGAGTTTTGGGAGCGAGTCAGCTTGGCTCTGCTTCACCAATGCATCACACGATCGAATCCTCCAGTATAGATTAAGCTCTTCCGGCTCAGGAAAATACCCTCGTATTCTGCAATAGCCATGAGTTTTGATATAATTTCCCAAAATGGTCCTGTCCAGCTCTCTGCAGTGATCTTTGTATTGACCTTTGTGATCAATGTCTATGTCAATGAGTTTATAATTCCCATCTAGCCCCGGATCACCCTGCAGCTCCAGATGGGGAAGCTCCTCTGCAATCCCCAGAAGCGAAGAGGAAGAGGAGAAAGTACCGGGAGATCGACACACAGTACGCCATGCATCCTCCGGAATCAGACTGTCCCGGAGCAGCATATTTATGATTGCCGCATGGTATTTCCTGGGGCCGAAAATCCCGATCGTCCGCATTTTCGCCGTCCACAATGGCATAAAGAGATGAAACAAATCCTCCCGCTCCTTCTCCCTCTCTTCGGCCTCCCTTCTTTGCTCCCCGGGCAGCTTTATGCGAAAGCTTTCCCTTTCCTCACTCTGAATCTGGGCATTTTGAATATAGCGCTCTATCGCGGTGATCCCGGTATTCTCAATGGCGGCATTGAGCTCCGAAATACGATACTCCTTTCCCTTTACCTGGAGCCTCCGGAAAAATTCAGCGTTTTGTCTTCCCATTTTATAGGAAGACAAACGAAGATCCTTCGTGCCGAAGTTCTCATAGTATCCTAAGAAGTCTCTGTACTCCGCCCGACTCAGTTCCTCCTCCCGGAGAGCCTTTCGAAAGAGGGAAGCTGCCCGCGCGGAAATCGGGATAAGCTCTGGATCCGGAAAGCCTCTCTGAATCAGATAAGACCTGACCTCAGGGATAAAGTCCTCTATCGGCTCCTTCTCCGGATCAAGCTCATCGACCTTATTGATTACGAAAAGCACCCGGAGAGCTTCCCCTGTTTGCTTCAACCTATTCTGAAGGATCTTAAGCAGTCTCGTATCATCCCGTACTCCGAACTGCGTCGCATTGATCAGATAGAGAACCAGGCCGCCGTTCAGCGCCTGAAGCGCATCCTCCGTGATCCGTTCGTGCCTCTCATCCAGCGCATTATTCATCCCGGGGGTATCGATTAAAAGCAAGATTTTCCCCGTATTGATGACTTCACGGATCTGCGCTCCGATAAATATTTTTTCTGTATCCTCCCGTTCATTCAGCTCGTCCAGCTTTTCTCTGAGATTTCCTTCTATCCGGCGGACCCTCTGCTTATCGTCTACTGAGATGGCATAGGGATGTTCATTTTCATCCTCATCCAAAATGGCGTAGACCTTAGCCGTGCAGGCCTCATTTCGATTGGGGAGAATCTCCCGATCCGCGATGGCGTTGATCAGGGTGCTCTTCCCGCTTGACATCGTAGACATCACGAGGACCGGAAAAATTCTGTTTTCATCAAGAGTCATCCCGGATGGAAAGAAATCCTTGTTGATCAGAGAATCCATGTTATTTTTACCTCATTATTTGATCCCCCATGGATGATGGATACAACGCCGCTCAGCCCCAGCTTCTGCCCGCTTCTCCATACCCCTTTTTTGATTGCAAAAGGTTTTTATGGACTCCTTTCGAACTCCGGAACGCTAGCTTCAGCCGGCTTTTTCATGGAAAATTTCTCCTTTCTTTCTAATTCTTAAGTATATCGTAATACCGATTTATTATATCGCAATTATGGAGCTATTGTCCATAAGAATCTCCCAATAAAATACAAGATATCGTTTAACACTATCGTGATACCGCAATAGCTTCCGGGAGGCCGCCGTGAACCCTGATCTGAATTCCGAGAATTTCGACATTCTCTCCCGCATCACGGAGCTTAGAAAGCTCCGGGGGCTTAGCGTCTATAAGCTCGCAAAGCTGAGCGGAATTCCCCAGTCCACGATTGCCACCTGGTATCAGAAAAACCTCTATCCTCCTCTCGACAAGGTGGAGAGAATCTGCCGGGTGATGGGCATTTCCCTCTCCGATTTCTTCCGAGTCTCAGAGGAAGAAGGAAAAGAGGAGGAAGCGCTTCTCCTGGAACACTGGAGAAGACTGGATGAGGAGGAGCGCTCCGCTCTTCTCCTTCTCATCCGACATCTCAAAGGCAGGGAGAGTGCGAGATCTGCCGCCGAGACCGCCATTCCGGGAAAAGAAGAGTGAAGAGCCCTCGTATTTCATATCTTTCTGCGAGTATAGAACTTGATGTGGACAGACTCTGTCCATATGCTTCCTAAAAGAAAAATTTCCTTCTGATCCATTTACCCTGACAGCGCAGACAGCTATAATAATCTCAAGCTGAGGGGCCCGCCCTCACGTTTTCACTGCCGACTGCGCGGAATCGGAATCGTTTTGGGATATCCGGGCCTCTTTATTGCATTTTGTCGCTTTTTAGAGATCGGAGGGAAAGATTTTGAAGCTCCTGATTCATGACCTGCCCGGAAAGAACCGGGAAATGATGGAAAATCCGAGGGGAGAGCAGGGAAAGGATTCCCTTCCCGAAAGCTTTTATGAACTTGATCTTTCTAAGTTTGATTTTTCCAAGGCTGCTATTCCGGAAGCCGATGTGTCTGCGTTTCTGCGTGCCGCAGAGATAGGGCCGAAAACGGAGAAAGCATCCTGCCGGGATAAAGCGGATAGAGAGCACTGGACGGTCCTTTCCGATACAGGAAGTATCCGCCCCTGCACCGGCTGCTTTTGCTGCTGGCTTAAGACGCCGGGGCGCTGCGTCATCCGGGACGGCTTTGAGCATATGGGGGCGCTGCTCTCTGAGGCGGATGAGCTCCTTATCATAAGCCGCTGCTCCTTCGGCGGCTTCAGCCCCTTCGTGAAGAATGTTATGGACCGAAGCATCGGCTATCTCCTCCCCTATTTCCGGATAATCCAGGGCGAGATGCACCACAGGATAAGACCGAAGCGCGCTCCTCTCCCGCTCCGCATCCTCTTTTATGGGGAGGATATCACGGAGGAGGAAAAGGCAGAGGCAGAGAGCTATGTGAAGTCCGTGTGCATCAATTTAGAGGCAGAGCTCAGAGAGCTTCGCTTCTATGAATCCTCTAAGGTCCGGGCGGGGGAGAAAGCGACAGAACCCGCAGAGCCTTTGGCGGAGCCGATCCCGCGGGATTTATCCGGGCCAAAATCCCCTGAAGGCTTCGTCCCTCTGAACGGAAAGCCACGGGCAGGCGATCCGGCATTTGACGGAACAAGATCCGGAAGGCTTGTCCTTTTAAACGGGAGCCTCCGCGGAAAACGCTCGAATACCCTGGCTTTTCTCGAGACTATCCGGGAGAATACGGGAAAGGAGACAGAGCTTTACTCTCTGTCTCAATATATGGGGAAGCAGGAGGAGCTTCTGTCTCTCCTTAGGGGGGCGGATACTCTCATTCTAGGGATGCCCCTCTACGTGGACGGGATCCCCTCTGCCATGCTCCGCCTGATGGAGGCGCTGCAAGCCTCCCGGCAGGATCCCGGGCGAAGGATCTATGTCGTTTCGAATATGGGATTTTATGAGAGCAGACAGCTCAGAAATCTTCTTCGTATGGTGCAGATCTGGTCAGAGAAATGCTCCTATACCTACTGCGGCGGGCTCGCGATCGGCGCGGGGGAGATGCTTGGAACCCTGGTCCGGAGGATTCCGCTTAGCTCCGGTCCGATGAAGCATGCGGGGAAAGCCCTCCTCCTTCTTTCAGAGAGAATACGGGAAGGGAAGGCGCTGGAAAAGGATCTCTACATTGGCCCGGCATTCTTCCCGAGGTTTCTCTATATCCTGGCGGCCCACATAAACTTCCGGGGAGAAGGGAAGAAAAACGGGCTTTCCGCGAGGGATCTGCTTGCTGGGGCAAGTACCGCAAATGACTAGCCCCAGAAGCACATTTTGATCTTGATATTTCTTTTTTTTTGATATAGAATTTGGGTTTGAATGATTGAATTATCCTTTCATTCATGTTGCGTTATGTCTTCAAATTATAAAAGGAGGAAAAACTATGGAAGAAAAAGCAACAATATCCAGGCGCGAATTAGTAGAAAAGATCGCAAATCTTTACGGAAAGAGAGAATCTCAAAAAAATGTAGCAACTAAGGCAAAAATAAGTGTGAGAGATGTCGGGAAAATAACGCGAGCCCTTGGCTATAGTCATGGTGTCCATGCTCCAGTCAGAAACGCTCTGATTTTTCTAAAGGACTTTTCCTTCCTCGAAAAATATGGCGTTTGATAATCTCATAATTTAAATTAAAATTTGCGGGCAAAACCTTTTCAGGTTTCGCCCGTTTTTTATCACCTATTCCCCGATCATATTTTTGATGCGGACGGGATTTCGGTAGTTCCAGCTTGAGATTCGGATTCCATTCCTCGAATTGGAGGCGTGGATGACCTTTCCGTCTCCGATGTACATCGCGACATGGTCCACATGGCCAGAGCTTCCGTAGAAGAGAAGGTCACCCGGCCTTATGTTCGAGACGGAGACCTCGGAGCCCTGCCGGGACTGCTCCGCGGCGGTGCGGTTCAGATAGACGCCCCCCGCGTGCCCGAGCACATATCTCGTAAATCCCGAGCAGTCCACCCCGGTGTGGGGATCATTTGCTCCCCAGCGGTATTTCCCTCCGAGAAACTGCATCGCGTAGGCGACGATGGAGGCTCTTCTCTCTCGCGCCTGCTCCGCCTTCTGCGCCGCCTGGAACTCCCGGGAGGAGACGACGCCCTCATACTGGCTGTAATTCGTCGCGGACTGGAGGAGAAGCTGCTTCTGCCGGTAGAGCTCCTCCGCGAGAAGCTCTGTCTCGGCCTGGCGCGGCGGGCGATAGCTCACAAAGGATGTAAGCTTCAGCCTCGGGCGGTCACTGAGGATAAGCTCCGAGCCGTCTTCCGAAAGCCCCTCTGCGCTGTAATACTCTGCGGCCTCCTCCGCAGCCCCGGAGGATTCTCCGGAAGATCCTGCGGCATCGGAAGACGCGGGACTCTGTCCTTCCGCTTCTCCCTCTCCCTGCATGCCGAGCTTCTCCCGGAGCGCGCTGTCCCTTTGCTGGATATCCTGAACATTACTCTTAAGGTCGTTCGAGATATCCTGGAGTGTCTGCATCTCCTTATCCTGCTGCACGGTGTAGGCCTTTAAGCTCTGGTTTTCCGAGATGATTTTGTTCTGCTCCTCCCGGAGGGCGGAAATCTCGCTCTCCAGAGCCGCCTTCTGCCTCGCCACCGGCTTTAAGAGGGCGGCGGAGATCAGTCCGTAGCCCGTGAGGCCGATGAGAAAGAGGAAAAGCGCCGCGCAGGTTCTCAGGAAGAGGCGGGGGAGACGGATCTGAACCGGCTTCTTTTCTATGTTTGAGAGAAGCAGAAGGGTAAATCCGTTTCCCTTCTTACTTTGCTTCTGCGACCCTCTGCTGTAGCTTGCTTTCCCCATTCTTCATCAGCTCCTTCTGCCCTGCGGTCGGCTGCTGGTTCTCCGCTCCCTTCAGGAGCGCGGCCATGGTGCACTTTCCCGCAAAGGACGCGCCCTCCGCGATGACGAGGGACTTCGTCGTGATATCCCCGATGATCTTTCCGTTTTCCGTGATCTCCAGGCGGTCCTTTACATAGACATTGCCGTGAACGGTCCCGGCGATCAGCATGTTCTCGCTTCGGACATCGCCCTCCACGTAGCCTCCCTCTCCGATGATGAGGTAGCCGTCCGAAATCGCTTCTCCTTTAATCCTGCCGTCGATCCTGGTCGTATCCTTTGTGTGCAGGGTTCCCTCCACATTGGTATGCTCCCCGATGATCGTGTCGATCTTGTCGTTCCAGGACGCAGTTTCTGCCTTTCGGCTGTTGTTGAACATATCAGCTCCTTTGCAATCTGGGTAAAGAGCCTTCCGATAGACTCCCGGCTCTCTGGGAGGGATTCTAACAGGAATCTTTATTTTTTTCAAGAATTCTCTGACTTTCCTGCGAAAAAACCGAAGAAAGTGAAGAAATCGCAAAAAATCCCCTCAAAAAGAGCGGCATAGTCTGCCGCTCTGAAGCTCCTTCGCTCTTTTTCGAAATTTTTTATTCGTAGCGGAGCGCGACGATCGGGTCCTCGTTTGCCGCGCGGTTTGCGGGATAGAGCCCGAAGAATACACCGACCACGGCAGAGAAGGCCACCGCGATGACGATAATGATCGGCTTTATCACCACCTGCAGGTGGAAGATCGCACCTCCCAGAGAGACCAGGCCGATGGCGAGCAGGACGCCGATCAGGCCTCCTAATGCGGACAGGAGCGCTGATTCCGTAAGGAACTGTATGAGGATGTCCTTCGTGCTCGCGCCGAGCGCCTTTCGGATTCCGATCTCCCTCGTCCTCTCCGTGACGGAGACCAGCATGATGTTCATGATGCCGATGCCGCCGACCAGGAGGGAGATCGCCGCGATGCCGCCGACTGCGGCGGAGATTCCGGCCATGACGCTGTCCACCTGCCCCATCTGCGTCTTCAGGGAAATAATCTGCCAGTCCTCGGGATTTCGATTCTTCGTCCGGCTGAAATAGCCCTTGATCTCTGTATTGAGCTGGTCCATCTCCGACTTATTCATCCCGAGCCGCCCGAAATAGCGGAGCATCGAGAGCTCGTCCCCTTCCTTCGCAAGGATCGTCCAGGGGATGATGACCTCCCCGATGCTGTCGTTCGTCTGCGTGAGTACCTTCTGGATCGCGCTCTCATCTCTATGGTAGACGCCGATCACCTGGAAGGTGCGGTTCTCTCCGCCGACTTCGGCGCGGAAGGTCTTTCCCACCGCGTTTTCCGTCCCGAAGAAAAGACGCGCTGTGCTGTCCTTGAGCATTGCCACATTCCGGGTCTCCTGGACGTCCTTTTTACTCAGGTATCGCCCGGAGAGCATGTTCACCGGCTGCACGGTTTCGTAGTTATAGTCCACTCCAGAGAGGTCTGCCTTCTGCTTCTTCCTCCCGATCTTCACATCCACTCTGGACTGCGAGCCGGCATCGATATAGGCGAGCCGATCCCCGAAGATCTGCTTCAGCTTGTCGATATCATCCAGGCTGAAGGAGTCGCTGCTTCTGACTTCATCCACCGTATAGCTCAGCATGATAACGGCCTGTGTCTCTCCGACATTTTTATAGATGTCGGAGAAGACCTTCCGCATGGTGTCCCCCAGGGAGACGATGGAGATCACAGAGCCGATGCCGATGATGATGCCGAGCATCGTGAGAATGGAGCGAAGCTTATTGGCGCGGAGAGAATTGATCGCCATCTTCATGTTTTCAATCAGCACCGGTCTACTCCCTTCTGATGATACATCCCCTCAAAGATACTCAAGTCCCGCACCGGAGTGGGATTCGGATTATCCCGGTCCGAGATGAGGCGCCCGTCGGAAAAGCGGAGCATCCTGTCCGTATAGGCTGCGATATTTTCCTCGTGTGTGACGACGACGACCGTCGCCCCGGCCTTATGGAGGGCGGAGAACATCTCCATGATTTCCACAGAGCTTGCGGTGTCCAGATTGCCGGTGGGCTCATCCGCGAGGATCAGGGGGGGCTCATTGGTGAGCGCCCGCGCGATCGCGACTCTCTGCCTCTGCCCTCCGGACATCTCATTGGGCTGGTGGTGGATTCTCCCGCCAAGCCCCACCTTTTCGAGGAGCATCTCGGCCCTCTCCGCCCTCTCTTTGGGAGAGTTTTTATGGGCGTAGATCATGGGAATCTCTACATTTTTCAGAGCACTCATCCTGCTGATCAGGTTGAAGCTCTGGAAGACGAAGCCGATCTTCTGGTTCCGCACCTTGTTCAGCTCATCCGACGGCATGGAAGCGACGTCCACGCCGTCCAGGTAGTAGTTTCCGAGCGTCGGGCGATCCAGACAGCCGAGGATATTCATAAGGGTCGACTTTCCGGAACCGGACTGCCCCATGATGGCGACGAACTCCCCGCGGAAGATCTTTAGATTGATCTTATAGAGTCCCAGCACCTTGATCAATCCGGTGTCGTAGATTTTCACCAGGTCCTTTAATTCAATCAATACATCCTTCATGCGTCGCGCCTCTATTCTGCAGCGCTCTCGCTGCCAGTTCCTGCCGCCGCGCCGGAGGAGCCTCCCGCACCGGAGGAGGCGGAGCTTTCCGCATTGGAAGCGGCGGATGCCGCAGCTCCTCCGGAGGAGGGGAGATCCGTGACGGAGGCCTCGCGGACCGGCATTCCATCTGTGATGTTGCTGTCCGGTGTCGTGATGTAGTGGCTTCCCTCCGCGAAATACGGGTCATCCGCATTTTTCGGGCTGACCGCAACGGAGATATCGCTCTCGACTCCGGTATTGACCGGACTGAAATGGACAATTCCGTCTTTCACGAAGGCGATCGCGCTGCCTCCGTCATCCTGGGAGATGAGAGCGGAGATCGGGACGACATAGCTGTCCTTCGCCTCCTCCAAAAGGATATCGGCCTTCGCGGTGATGCCGGAGATCAGGCCCGAGGCGGCACCGTCGATCCGGATCTTCGTGGGGATCACTCTCTCCGTGCCGCCCTCCGACTTGAGCTCTCCCGAGGGGGAGATGGATACGACCTCTCCCTCCGCCGTCTTGTCCCCCATGATATCCGCGCGGATCGTCGCCTTCTGTCCGACACTGATCTTTCCGATCGTGTACTCGGAGACTCCGATCTCAAGCTCCAGCGTGTCCAGATTCTCTATCGTAAAGAGGGAGCGCTTCTGATTCTCCTGGCTGTCTGCAAACTGTCCGACCTTGGTATTGACTCTCGTCACGGTGCCGGAAATCGGGGAGGTCAATGTGGTATCATTGATCTTGTCCTTCGCCTTCTCCAGCTCCTTCTCCGCATTCTGGATCTGAATGTCGTAGGAATCCCCTACGCTGACCTTTCCTCCCTTTACGGTAAAGGCCTGCATCGCCGCGGAGGCGTCCTTCAGGGCGGACTGCGCCTGCTCGAAATCAGCCTGGGAGATATCTCCTCCCTGGTAGAGCTCGGCCTTTCTGTTGTAATCCGCCTGCGCGCTCTGGAGAGCCTGCGCCGCCTTGGCATAGGAGGACTGCGCGTTCTTCAGCGCCTCCTCCCGGTTCGCCTTCGCAAGCTCCACCTGATTCTCCGCGAGGGCGAGAGCCTGCTCCACATCATGGGGATTCAGCTTCGCGAGGGCCTGGCCCTTCTCGACCTTATCCCCCTCCTTGACATAGAGCTCCGTGACCTGCGCGTGCAGTCCGGAGGTCACATCGGCGGAGTCCGTCCCGGAGACCGGTCCGGAGAGGGTCAGGACATTCCGCACATCCCCCTTTTTCAGTTCATCCGTGACGACAGGGAAGCCTCCCTTATTCGCCCCTCCGAGGATTCTCATCACAAAGAAGACCAGTGCCAGGATAATGAGGGGGATCAGGATCCACCTCTTCTTGAAGCGTCTTTTCTTCTTCGGAAGCTCTTTCGAGGAATCCATCAGCTTCTGGATCTCGCCGTCCAGCTTCTCCTCTTTTCCCTTCGACTCGCTCTTATTCTCTGCCACCTGCTTCTCCTTTCCTGCAAGCATCCCGGCAGATTCCCCGCCATGATGCTGAAAATGCGGACTATTTTTTCGTGAAGTAATCATAACAGATATTTGTGTTCATCATATGAATTTATTCCGGATGTTTTTTAAAATTTTATTACGGCCCGAAAGCGATTATTCCACGGCGTAAATCACGTCCTGGACCTTTTTGTCCCGGCCAAGAACCCGGGCCACCACTTGATCAGACCGGCGGGCATAGGGCCTTGCAGGCCCGTTGATGGCCACCGCCTTGTGCCGAAGCGCATGAATATCCGAAAGAGGAAGACCGGCCTGCTCCAGGGCAATCTTCAGGTCGGGCCGGGAGGGATTCACGGCGATTCCGTATTGAGTGACCAGCATATCTATAGAAGAACCGGGTGTGGATACCGTCAGTACCTTGTCTACAACGATGGACATTCTGGTGCGGCTTAAAGGAGCAGCAATGATCGTGAGCTTCGCCTCCGCTGCCACATCCGTGTGGCCGCCGGAGCCGCCGATGATACAACCATTGGAATCCGTGTGTACATTGACATTGAAATCCGTGTCGATCTGCGCAGCGCCCAGCACTACCGCGTCCAGGCTGGAAGCGGCAGTGCTTTTGGCATCGGGACTCGCGTACTGAGCGGCGCTGATCTCCCTATGACTGGGGTTTTCCCGAATAGACTGCACTGCGCGAAGATCAAAGCACTGAACATCCTGAATAGCCTGGAAACAGCCGCTTTCCAGCATGTCCACCATGCAGCCGGTAATACCGCCCAGGGCATAGCTGCCATGAATCTTCCGGCAAAGCATGATGCGTTTAACATAGTCAGCCACCGCCAAAGAGGCACCGCCGGCGCCGGTCTGAAAGGAGAAGCCGTCCCGCAGCAGGCCGGAGGCGTCGATGGCCTGAGCGCTCAAATCAGCAATTCTCAGGGCAATGGGATCTCTGGGCATACGGGTCGTTCCGGATACAATTCCTCCAGGGTCGCCGATGGCATTCACCCGCACCACATAATCCACGTAGTCCTCGGTAATGGAGGCATCCGTCAACGGATAGGGGACCAGGTTATCTGTAATGAGCACTACCTTCTTCGCCTTTACGGCGTCGGCAAAGGCATAACCCAGAGAGCCGCAGGCGGAGGGCCCGTATTTCCCGGAGCAATTGCCCATAGGATCAGCGGTGGGCGCAGCAATAAAAGCTACATCAATGCGGCTTCGGCCGCTTAAGATATCAGCGGGACGGGTGCCGTGAGAACGAAAAAGCACGGGCCTTGCCAGCGCCCTCCGGCTGATGGCAGAGCCCAGCACGGAGGACATGTAGTCCGTTTCCAGCCCGGTGACCACACCGCTTTGAATCTGGCCGATCAAAGGCTCGTGGCAGTCGAACAGGGCGCTGGCATTTACTGTCAGGTCGCGAAGACCCATTCGGGCTGCCTCCTGCAGCACCATGTTCAGCACATAGTCACCGTTTCGCAGATGATGATGGAAGGAAATCGTCATGCCGTCCCGCAGACCGGACAGCTCTATGGCCCGGCGCAGCGTATCACAGAGCTTACGCAAAATAATTCACCCCCTCAATTTCCGATGCAGCTTCCAGCACCAGTCGGGCCCGCTGTACGATTGGTGCATCGATCATTTTCCCTCGCAGGGCAATGACACCCTTACCCAGACGTTTAGCTCTGTCGACAGCGGTGAACACGTCCCGGGCGTAAGCAATCTCCTCCTCCGAGGGAGAAAAAATCCGGTTGACGGCGGAGACATGAGCGGGACTGATGCAGGCCTTTCCGGAAAAGCCCAGCCCCTTGGCAAAGGTGGCATCCTTTTCCAGCCCCTCCAGATCCTGCACATCGGTAAAGGGCGTATCATAGGCCTCAATCCCGGCGGCGCGGGCGGCACAGACCACCCGGCCCCGGGCATAAAGGATCTCGGAGCCCTCCTTGCTGCGCTTACAGCGCAGGTCTGCTGTAAGATCCTCAGCCCCCAAAAAAAGCCCCATCATACGCGGGCTGGCCCCGGCCGCCGCAAAGGCGTTTTCCACGCCCAGCGCGGTCTCAAGCAGAGCCAGAATCTTTGTATGTCCCGTCTCTATCCCCATTGCCGTCTCCAGCTCTGTCAGCTTTTCATCCAGACGGCGGATATCGGCATCGCCGCTGACCTTGGGCGGCATAATGAGCTCGGGCGTCAGAGGCAGAATCGCCCGCAGGTCCTCTTCCCAGTAAGGTGTATCCAGTCCGTTGATTCGAACAATGCGCTCGCATTTCCCGAAATCCAGTGCGCCCAGAGCGTTTTTCAGCAGCTCCCGGGCGGCATCCTTTTCGTCTGGAGATACCGCGTCCTCCAAGTCAAAAATTATGCTGTCGGCTCCCAGAAGACCTCCATTGCCAATCATATTGGGATTATTGGACGGCAAAAAAAGCATCGAGCGTCTCATGATGTATGTTCCTCCCCGCAGGCACGCCGCACGGCGGTGCTAAGACGGGCACGGATGGTACAGTCCAGTGCGCCGTGGTCTACTGCCTCGACCCGTACATTTTCCACGCCAAGCTCCCGCAGGACCTGGCGGATAGTCTCCCTGATGGAATCCCCATAATAGGCCTCCACGGTGGAGGTCAGGCTGATCCTGGTGCCTCCCGCCCCGGGCAGTACCGTCACCATAATGTCACTCGACTCCAATGTGCCGGCAACAGCTCCATGTTTTAATTCCATAAAGAATCTCCTTCAAATCATTTTTGGATAAGGATATGTATAATAGTAAATTTCTCACAATAAACATTAAAGATGGGAGGCCGCTGTTTCTTTGGCAAATGAAACGCTTTCAAAAGCAAAAAAATCTACCGGAGCCGATAGAGCACCCGGGGGCGGCCTCCCGTCTCGTAGTCTATGGAGCTGACGGCCTGGTCGACTTCGATCAGATAATTGAGATAGCGCCGGACCGTAACCTTGGACAGACCGGAGACCCGGGATAAGCTCTCGCAGGTGTGTTTCTGCCTGGGATGTTCCTTAAGATAGCGGAAGATATAGTCCAGAGTTTTCTGATTCAGCCCCTTTCGAAGCTCCTTAGACTCCTTGTCATGAGAAAAGGAAGTGTGCATCAACTGATCCACGACGGTCTGATTCGCCGTCTGACAGGTCTTGAGCAGGTTCATCTTGAGCAGATACTTCTCAATGGCTTCCTGAAAACGCTGAAATGAAAAGGGCTTAATGAGATAATCTACGATCCCCAGACGCAGTGCCTCCTCCACGGTTTCCATTTCTATGGCGGCCGTGACCATGATGACGGAAAGGCGAATGTGCTCCGTCCGGATCTGATACAGAAGCTCCAAGCCGCTAAGCCCCGGCATATATACATCCAAAATCAATAGGTCCGCGGAATTGCCGCGGACATAGTCCAGAGCTGCCTTTCCGCTGCCAAACACCGCATCTACCTGAAAATCCTCCAACCGCTGCAGGTATTGACAGTTAATCTGCGCCACCATGGGATCGTCCTCGACGATGATCGTATGAATCACAGCGCTCACTCCTTCGTCCGTTTTTTGCTGAAAATCAATGTCACGCTTGTGCCTTCGCCGGGTTCGGAATCTATGTCAATGCTTCCCTCCCGACTCTGTACAATGTTGTAAACCAGGAACATCCCTACGCCGCGGCCCTGACTGGCCTTAGTGCTGAAGCCGAAATCACCGATTCGATCCAGCTGCCGGGCCTGGATGCCAATACCGGTATCCGAGATCTGAAGCAGGAGGTCTTCGGCATTCTCCGTGATCTGCATATCCACATTTCGAAGGGTACCCTCCGTCTGAGCATTTACCGCCTCGATCGCGTTTTCCAGCAGGTTCCCCAGTACCGTCACAAGCTCTGCCGTGGAGAGATATCGGCTGTGTTCCGGAAGACTGCTGTTGGGAAGCAAAGTAATGCGCACATCCCTCTCCCGGGCGCTTCCCATTTTCCCCAGCAGCAGTGCCGCGACATTGGGATTTTGGATATGCTGCATGATCGGCGTGATAATCCGGGTCTGTATCTGGGACAAGTCTCCGATGTATTCCAGAGCCTCCTGGGTGTGATCCATTTGCAAAAGCCCCGAAATGACCTGGAGCTGGTTCATGAATTCGTGGCTGTTGGCCCGGAGGGTGGAGATCACGTTTCGAGTGCCGTTGAGCTGCTCGGCCCGGCGCATCGCCTCACTCTTATCCCGGAGGATAATGGTGGCTCCCGTAGTTTTCCCACCTTTGACCAGCGGGATACAATTTGCCAGCACATTGGGCCGGGAGGTAGGGACATTTTCCCGGGGCGGACCCAGCAGCGTGCCGCCATTTTCTTCCAGCAGCACGCTATCTAAAGCGGTATCTTCCATCAACTCCGTCGGTTGACCCAAAATCCGCTGAGCCGCGCTGTTCATCAGCTGAATGCGTCCCGTCCGATCTACGGAAACGATTCCCTCCTCCAGATTATTCAGGATTTCATTCTGCTTGAGATAGGTATTGGCCAACTGCTGGGGCGTGAAGCCAAGCAGCATTCGCCGCAGCACCAGGGATACGGCTCCGGAAAAAAGGATCAGCGCCAGAATCAGCAGCACGCCCATTTTCAAATAAGCGTCGATGATCTCGTTTCTCAGCACCCGCAGTTGTCCCAATGTAGTGCTTGCGGTAATAAATCCCAGAATGGCCCCGTCTGTATCCCGTACCGGCATCAAATAGCGGTGCTGCCTGCCCATGGTTCCCACAGCGTCGGAAAAATAGCTCTCCCCCTCCAGAGCGCGGAACTGGTCCCCACCGACAAAGGTCCCGCCGATCTGGACATGATTTACATGGTAGAGGCGAATAGAATGGGCATCCGCCAGTGTCAGCACATCCAAATCCCGGGTTTGATGAACCAGCTCATCCAAATAGCGCACCAGCTCTTCTGAACAGCGGCCCGCCCGGTATGCATCCAGTACCATGGGGTTGGATGCCAGAGAGTCCGCAGTGGCCCGGAGGCTTTCCTCCACCTGCTTTTGAAAATTACTCAGCGAGACATAAAGCGTAACGCTCAGCGTGGCAGCAAGTAAAACAAAGCCGGTGACAATGCAAAAACAGAGTATCTGGAAGAAGAGTGGTACACCGCTCTGCCTTTTTCGGGCATCCATTCCATCCCGCATACATCTCCCCTGTTTATTATAAGAAATTCAGCAGCGGAAAGGCTGCCGAGATCAGTTTCGGTGCCGGGAACAAAATCGCGCTGCTTCCCAGTTCCGATGTCCGTAAGATGGTCAAGGAAGCAAAAATCACAAAAGCATATGTATGAACAAGTATTGCTGAAAAAGCCTGCAGTGTCAAGTCCCATGCTCTCGTCCGTCGGCTGCTCTATCGGGCCGAAGCGCTACGATTTTGCTGTCTTAGACCTGGACTTCCTCTCATAGTGTATACTTTCCTATATTGTATTTTGCTTTCTAAAGGAAGATAAAATCTTAATTCTGTGCAGCTGACATTTTTTTACTTTCCAAACGGTTTGAATACTTTCCAAAGAATCCCTTAAACTCACAAAATGTGTATACTTAAAAATAATTCAGGCAGAAAACCCGCAAAAGGTCTTCCGCCTTGTAAGCGGAATAATTATACACCTTGAAGAATGGAGGAAACAATATGGACTACGCAAAAGAGTCACTTCGCCTGCATGCCAAGTGGAAGGGTAAGATTGAAGTGATTTCCACCGTACCGGTGGAAACTAAGGATGATCTGTCTTTGGCCTATACGCCGGGTGTGGCACAGCCCTGCCTGGAGATCCAGAAGGACATTAAGAAAAGTTATGAGCTGACGCGCCGGCACAACCTCTGCGCTGTCATCACCGACGGCAGTGCCGTTCTGGGCCTGGGAGACATCGGTCCCGAGGCCGGCATGCCCGTTATGGAGGGAAAATGCGTGCTGTTCAAGTCCTTCGGCGGCGTGGACGCATTCCCTCTCTGCGTCAAGACCAAGGACGTGGATGAGTTCGTGGAGACGGTGTACAACATCTCCGGCTCCTTCGGCGGCATCAACCTGGAGGATATTGCCGCGCCCCGCTGCTTCGAGATCGAGCGCAAGCTGAAGGAAAAGTGTGAGATCCCCATTTTCCACGACGATCAGCACGGCACTGCCGTCATCACCCTGGCCGGTCTGATCAACGCCCTGAAGGTGGTGGGCAAGAAGAAGGAGGACGTGAAGATCGTCACCTCCGGCGCAGGCGCAGCCGCCATCGCCATCACCAGGCTGCTGCTTTCCGCGGGCTTCAAGGATATCACCATGTGCGACCGAAAGGGTGCAATCTATGCCGGCCGCGAGGGTCTGAACTGGATCAAGGAAGAGATGGCCCGGGTCACGAACCTGAGCCGCAGATCCGGTTCCCTGGCGGATATGCTGGTGGGCGCCGACGTGTTCATCGGTGTGTCCGCTCCCGGCACCGTCAGCACCGAGATGGTCCGGACCATGAATAAGGACGCCATCATCTTCGCCTGTGCCAACCCCATACCGGAGATCTTCCCCGATGATGCCAAGGCGGGCGGCGCAAGAGTGATCTCCACCGGCCGCAGCGACTTTCCCAACCAGATCAACAATGTCTTAGCCTTCCCCGGTATCTTCCGCGGCACTTTCGATGTCCGCGCCAGCGATATCAACGAGGAGATGAAGATGGCCGCCGCTGTGGCTCTGGCTGATCTGGTAGGGGACGATCTGTCCGAGGATTACATCATTCCCGCTGCCTTTGACAAGCGCGTCGGCCCCGCTGTGGCCGCCGCTGTGGCCGAGGCCGCCCGAAGGTCCGGCGTGGCCCGTATCTGATCCGTTGCCCCGCCGCCATGCGGCAATGATATGTCTTGAGCGAGGATGATATTATGTCAAATCAAGTAAATGTGCAGAAAAAAGAGGGGTACAAGCTCTATGGCATGCCTTGGTATTACTTCGCCGTTTTTTCGGTAGTCGTGCTGCTTTCCGCTATGATGGGTGTGCTTCCTGCCGGTATGGCCGGTTGCTTTGCCTTCATGATCGTTTTCGGTACCATCTTTCAGGAAATCGGCGACCGGCTTCCCATTGTCCGCTCCTATTTGGGCGGCGGCGCCATCGTCATCATCTTCGGCATGGGTTTCCTGCGCTATGAGAATTTCTTCGGCCTCTTTGACCTGCTCAGTAAGCCAAACGCAGATGGTGTGCTGTATACCGCCACGCTGATGAAGAATATCGAGTCCTTCTTCAAGCCCTCCGGTGCATTTCTGGACTTCTATATTGCGGCCCTGATCACCGGCTCCATTCTGGGCATGAACCGGAAGCTTCTGATGAAGGCTGCCGCCCGTTATTTCCCCGCCATCTTCGGCGGCATCATTGCAGCGTTCGGTCTGGCCTCTCTGGGCGGTGCTGCCTTCGGCTTCGGCGCGGTAAAGGCGCTTTTGCTGATTGCCCTTCCGATTATGGGCGGCGGCATGGGCGCCGGCGCCGTGCCTCTGTCCAAGATCTTTGAATCCACCGGTACTATGACAGCGGAAGAGGCCATTTCCATTATGAACCCCGCCGTAGCCATCGGAAATGCCACTTCGATCGTGCTGGCCAGCATCATCGTCAAGCTTATCGTCAGTAAAAAGTGGAATGGCCAGGGCGCACTGATGGTTTCCAAGGCCAATGACGCCTCGGAAATGGAGGTCGGTCCCGAAATGCAGGCCAAGCGCGATAAGATCTCCGTGGTAAACATGGGAATCGGTCTTCTGACCTCGACCTCTTTCTTTGCCTTCGGCCATATCATCTCCACCCTTTGGAGCAAGCTGGTGCCCTCTGTCAGCATCCACGCCTATGCCTGGATGATCATCGCCGTGGCCGTCTGCAAGATCTTTAATCTGCTGCCGGAGTTTATCGAGATCTCCTGCTACCAGTGGTTCCAGTTCATCATGAAGAACTTAACCGCCGCTCTTCTGGTGGGGATTGGTCTTTGCTATCTGAGCCTGGATGTGGTCATTGAGACCTTCTCCCTGAGCTATCTGCTGCTCTGCCTTTTGACCTGCCTTGGCGCTGTGATCGGTGCGGGCCTGATCGGTAAGCTGGTGGGCTTCTATCCGGTGGAATCCTGCATTACCGCCGGTCTTTGCATGGCCAATATGGGAGGGACCGGTGATGTGGCCGTGTTGTCCGCTGCCGACCGTATGGAGCTGATGCCCTTTGCGCAGATCTCCTCCCGCCTGGGCGGCGCCATTATCCTGATTATCGGAAGCCTGATGCTGTCTCTCTTGGGCGGCATGCTCTGATAGCTGTCACGGGATTTGGGGCTGCTCCCGCTATGAGAGCTTAGTCACGAGACGGAGAGGAATCCTTAGCGGATGCCGGACTTCCCGTCGAAGCTTATCAGAATAAGAGGCAGCTATGAGCAAATGTATCTGCTGCGGCAGTGAAACCGGCCAACTGCACTTTCGGGCGCTGGAGGTGAAAACTCTGCATATCCGCGGCATGAAGGGCGAAAGCCGCATCCAGGCATTGGGAGAGATACGGGACTGGTCTGTATGTTCCGCCTGCGCTATGGAACGACTGAATCAGATCCTGCTTCCCGGATGGTCTATCGTCAGGCACATGATCCCGCTGCTGTTTCTGCTTCTGGCAGGCACTGTCGCCTGCATCTGGCTGCGGAGCGACAAGGCAATGATAAATCTCCTGGGACCGGCAGCTGTATTCTGCGCTCTGGCCGCAGGTACTTCCACTATGCGACGCAAACTGATACAACGAAACCGTTACCGGGTGCTGCCCCATCGGGAGGCCATGCGGCAGGCCGCCTGGCTGCGTCTAATGGACAGAGCACCTAAAAAGTGCGGAGAAAATGACCTGACTTATATCCCGGTGGATGACTCCGTACAGGGCATGACAGTCCAGCAGCTGATGCAGGAATACCGGCTTCTTCCGGCCATTGCGAAGCAGGCCTTCCAGCGTATAAAGGAAGAGTAAAGCTTAGCTATAAGAGCGCTACGATAGACGATGCTGCTGACATCTCCGGCACATACGCCCATTAACCGCGGCTTCAGCACTCTCAGAAGAGCATAAAAGTTTTTCTGTAAATCACTGACAAAGGGGTCTTCTATGGTATACACTACTATAGAAGATCCCTTTTAGCGCGATATTCAAAGGCCGCGGACGGAAAATGAAGCAAAAGAAACGGAGCGATATATGATTATAAAAGAGGAATCTTTCCCCTCGGGGGATCTCGGCTTTCTCTCCCAGCTCGGACTCCGCGCGGAGGAGCTCATTTTCTTTGATATAGAGACGACAGGGCTGAGTGCGCATAATGCGAGCCTCTATCTGATTGGAACTGTCGTCTATGAGGGGGGGAGCTGGAAGCTTCAGCAGCTCTTCGCCGAGTCCCTGACGGATGAGATCGAGATGCTGGAGCATTTTTTTGCTCTCCTCTCGAAAAAAAAGCTCCTCCTAAGCTTTAATGGAGAGCGCTTCGATATCCCCTTTCTCGAAAAGCTGCTCTCTCAGTATGGGCTCTCCGAAAGCTTTCAGGGGATCAAGAGCCTGGATCTCTATCGGGAGCTTCGCCCCGCAAAAAAGCTCCTGAGCCTTCCGAATTACCAGCTGAAAAGCTGTGAGCGCTTCCTCGGGATCCAGAGAGAGGACCGCTTCAGCGGCGGAGAGCTGATCTATGTCTACCTCGATTATTTAAAGACAAAGGATCCCAAAAGGGAGGAGCTGCTCCTCCTCCACAATAAGGAGGACCTGAAAAATCTCCCTGCCCTCCTCCCCCTGCTCTCCTACGCAAGGCTCTTTCAGCATCCGCTCCCCCTCTCCTCTGTCCGCCTCATCTCCTCATCGAGGGAGCTTCCCTCCCCCGATGAGGGGGAAGATACTCTCTCCGAAAGCATTTTGGAAGGCGCTGCCGGGGCTTTCTCCGAATCCTCCCGCCCGGATTCTTGCAAAGCTTCGAAAGGACTTCGCTCCGGGGATTCCAGCATTTTCCCTTCCGGGGATTTTCCGGAGGATTCCCCCTGTCTCTGTCTCTCCTACCGGGTCTCTCCCGCCTTTCCGAAAGCGCTTTTTCGAGAAAGAGAGCGCTTTCGGATCCTTCTTTCCGGAAACACTCTCCTTCTCTATGTAAAGCTCTATCAGGGGGAGCTCAAATATTTCTATCCGGATCCGAAGAACTATTACTATCTCCCGCAGGAGGACAATGCCGTGCACCGCTCGGTCGGGGAATTCGTCGATAAGGCTTTCCGCGTAAAGGCGACGGCGAGGACCGCCTACCAAAGAAGAAGCGGTCTCTTCCTGCCGGAGCTCCTCCCGCTCTTCTCCCCTCTCTTCCAAAAGGAATATCGCGCCGCTGTCTTCTATGCGGAGTTTAAGGAGGAGCTTTTTCAGGATCCGGAGAAGGCGGACGCCTATCTGAAAAGCTTTTTAAAGACTCTTTAGGGCTCTTCCAAATCCTCATTGACAGCCGCCATGAGGCCGCCCTTTTCAATCATTCTCTGGAGAAAGGGCGGAAAGGGGAAGACCTTATAGTCCTTTCCCGTCGTCAGGTCCCGGATGCTTCCTCTCTCAAAGTCAACCGAAACCTGGTCTCCCTCCCGGATCTCCTTCGCCGCCTCCGGCGCCTCCACGATCGGAAGCCCGATGTTCAGCGCATTTCTATAGAAGATTCTCGCAAAGCTCTCCGCGATGACACAGCCCACTCCGGAGCTCTGGAGCACCTGCGGCGCGTGCTCCCTGGAGGAGCCGCAGCCGAAGTTTCTTCCCGCGACCAGGATGCCGCCCGGTTCCAGCTTCTTTCGAAAGTCCGGATCCAGATCCTCCATCGCGTGAGACGCAAGCTCCTCCCGATCCAAAATCGCGAGGTATCTCGCGGGGATGATGACATCCGTATCGATGTTGTCCCCGTATTTCACAGATCTTCCCTCTAAGGTCTTCATCCTCTCTCCCCCATAACCGTTCCCGCCATTCCCTCTTCTTTCAAAATCTTCTATTTCCTCTAGGTCAGCCCGAAAGCTCATCCGGAGAGGAGATCCGCCCCGTGACAGCGGAGGCCGCGGCGACAGCCGGGGAGGCCAGATAGACCTCCGAGCTTGTGTCTCCCATGCGTCCGATGAAGTTTCGGTTCGTCGTGGAGAGGCAGCGCTCCCCGGGGGCAAGAATCCCCATATAGCCGCCGAGGCAGGGGCCGCAGGTCGGTGTGGATACGACTGCCCCCGCTTCGATGAAGGCCTTGATCCAGCCCTCCTCCAGCGCCTCCAGATAGATCCTCTGCGTCGCGGGGATCACGATGCAGCGCACATTTTTCGCGACCTTCCGCCCTTTCAGGATCTCGCCCGCCTCTCGGATATCCTGGAGACGGCCGTTGGTGCAGGAGCCGATGACGACCTGGTCGATGGAAATCGGCGGGAAGCTCCCGATCTCCTTCGTATTCTCCGGAAGATGCGGAAAGGCAACTGTCGGCCGAAGCTTCGAAAGATCCAGGAGGATCTCCCTCTCATAGCGCGCGTCCGGATCCGCCTCAAAGCTTCGAAAGCTTCGGTTTCCGTGCTCCCGGATGTACCTCAGCGTCCTCTCGTCCACCGGAAAGATCCCGTTCTTCGCTCCCGCCTCGATCGCCATATTGCAGATCGTGAAGCGATCATCCATGCTCAGAGAGGAGACGCCCTCGCCGCAGAATTCCAGGGACTCGTAGCGCGCGCCGTCCACGCCGATCTCCCCGATAAGGTGGAGGATCAGATCCTTTCCGCTGACATGGGGAGAGAGCTTTCCCTCAAGCCTGACCCGGATCGCAGCGGGCACCTTGAACCAGAGCTTTCCGGTCGCCATGGCCGCCGCCATGTCCGTGGAGCCGACTCCGGTCGAGAAAGCGCCGAGCGCCCCGTAGGTGCAGGTGTGGGAGTCCGCCCCGACCGAAAGCTCTCCGGCGGTGATGAGTCCCTGCTCCGGAATCAAAGCATGCTCAATCCCCATATTCCCCACATCGAAATAATGAGAGAGCTCCTGCTCCGCCGCGAAGTTCCGGCAGATCTGAGTGCACTTTGCAGAGACGATGTCCTTGTTCGGGACGAAATGATCCATTACGAGGACAACCTTATCCCGATCGAAGACCGTCTTCTTTCTCAGCTTTTTCATCTCCCGGATCGCAAGAGGAGACGTAATATCATTCCCGTGGACCAGATCGATACTCGCCTCGATCAGCTGCCCCGCCAAGACCTCATCGAGACCTGCATGCGCCGCCAGAATCTTCTGGCTCATCGTCATTCCCATATAAAACTCCCCTCACAGTTCATGCAAAGCTCCTCCGATACGTTTCCTCTCCCCGCTGATCGGAAAAGGAATCCCGTATTTGCAGGCGCATCGGATAGGGCTGCGCCGCA
>NZ_KI273080.1:0-9092 GCF_000469565.1 Oribacterium sp. oral taxon 078 str. F0263
TAAATCCTTGAGGAAAATCTGTCAACCATTATTGGCAATATCAGTTGTCTATGCGGAGTTTCAGAATCTGAACATAGAACTGTATACCGATGAGAAGAATCCGGAACTGGAAGAAAAAGTCCAGGCGGTGCTTACCCGCCATGAACTGTTCTGGCAAAAATCAGAGGTATGGATTGAAACTGAAAAAATGTATGAGGTGCTGTACCAACTGACGGTATAGCCAACAATAGAAAGCGAGGTAAAGAATTATGCCCAATACGAACAACAAGGTGAAGTTCGGCCTTAAGAACTGCCATTACGCATTAGCCACGCTGGATTCGGAGACTGGCACCGTCACGTTCGGTACGCCTGTTGCCATTCCCGGCGCGGTGAACCTGTCCCTCGATCCCGAGGGAGACACGGAGCCGTTTTACGCCGATGACATGGTATATTACACCACGGTGGCAAACAACGGCTATTCCGGCGATCTGGAGATTGCCCTCATCCCGGACAGCTTCCGCAAGGATGTTCTGAAGGAAACCGAGGACACCAACGGTGTTCTGGTCGAGGACGCTACGGTGGAGCCGGAGCATTTTGCTTTGCTTTTTGAGTTCTCCGGGGACAAGAAAAAGATCAGGCACTGTATGTATTACTGCACGGCCGCCAGACCGACCATTGAGGGCTCCACGACAGAGGATTCCAAGGAAGTTCAGACCGAGAGCCTGGAGCTTACATCAACTCCGCTCCCGAACGGGCTTGTGAAGGTCAAGACCGGAGCCAATACCGATGATACCGTCTACAACAACTGGTACAAGAGCGTATATCAGACTCCGGCATCGGATTCCGAGAACGGACAGGGTTAATCACAGGGGCAGGGCTTCGGCTCTGCCCGTTTCATTGATTGGAGGACATTATGGCACTTACAAAAACGATCAACATCGATGGCAAAGATGTAACTTTCAGAGCGTCTGCCGCCATCCCGAGGATATACAGGAACAGGTTCCACAGGGATATCTACAAAGACCTGCGCGACCTTCAGAAAGGCATCGATGGGGAGAACCCGGAGGAATCCACACTGGACTCTTTTTCGCTGGAGCTTTTTGAGGATATCAGCTACATCATGGCAAAGCACGCTGATCCGGCAGGCGTTCCCGATACTCCCGATGAGTGGCTGGACGGATTTGGGACTTTCTCAATTTATCAGGTCCTGCCGGAAATCATCGAGCTCTGGGGACTCAATGTCCAGACTCAAGTTGAGTCTAAAAAAAACTTCGATCGACTGACAGGGAAATGACAACGCCGCTGCTTCTTCTAAGAGCGGTGCAGTTGGGCGTACATATCAGTGAGATGGATCTGCTGACCATCGGTTTAATCAACGATATGTACTGCGAAATGCAGCGGGATGAGGAACCACATGCCCAGCTGGCAAGCCAGGAGGATTTTGACCGGTTCTGATGCAAAAATCTCTGTTTTGAGATGATAATTTATTGTAAAACGAAAAATAATCATTGACAAACAACAGCGGCGGCGATATACTTCTCCATAGTGAATTATGGAGGTAGATGTCATGGAACAGAAATCCTTATCAAAATGGCTTAAGGTCATACTTATCGGTGTGGGACTCTGCGGACTGGTGGTGTACTTCTTTATCTTTCCAAGTTACGGAGATTCCCTGGTGTACAGTTATCCGGAGTTTGGGGATCGCTACTGGCCTTGGCTGATATTCCTGTGGGTCAGCGGAATCCCCTGCTATGCGGTGCTTGTGCTTGGATGGAAAATTGCATCCAACATCGGGAAGGATAAATCCTTCTCTGATGATAATGCCAAGTATCTGAAATGGATATCCTGGCTTGCGGCGTGTGACGGCATCTTCTTTTTTGTAGGAAATGTTGTCCTGCTCTTGGCGAATATGAGTCATCCGGGGGTTGCCCTGTTCTCTCTGCTCGTTGTATTTGCCGGTGTTGCTGTTGCAGTTGCCGCTGCGGCCTTATCTCATCTGGTGCAGAAGGCAGCGGCATTGCAGGAACAGAGTGATCTTACGATTTGACGGGAGGGGCATATGGAAGGCGATATTATTTTTAACATCGATGTTATGCTCGCCAAGCGTAAGATGAGCGTAACGGAATTAGCTGAAAAGGTCGGGATAACACTTACGAATATGTCCATCCTGAAAACTGGGAAAGCGAAAGCAATCAAGGTCAGCACCCTTTCAAAGCTCTGTGAGACATTGGATTGCCAGCCGGGTGACCTGCTCGAATATAGACCGAAGCAGGAGGATGCATGATATGGGAAGAAAAGTTGCTAATGGCGTTATCATCGCCTTAAATATAATAGGCGTTATATGTCTGGCGTACTTTGCAATTCCGTATCTGACATATGACACCAGCGTCCCCAATCCTGATGCTATGCTTCCGCTGGCAAGATGGGAAGGTGGCGGCATGGCTCTTACATTAGGGCTTATCCCACTGATTGCCGCAAATGTGCTGGCAATGATATTCGTTGGAAAGGGAAAGAAAAAGCTGCTTAGAGCATTGTTTCTGATTCCGTGTCTTGTCTGCATGGTAATCGTGGCACATTTCTGGGTTACTTCATTGTCCGCTGATGCGAGAAAACCCGGGAAGGCAACAGAGCCTGTAGTGATGGTGCAGGTGCATTTGAAGGATGAGAATAAAACCGAATATGGCCTGATATATGATGATGGCGGTATGGAGATCCTTGATAGCAGCTTTGATGCATCAGGAACCAGTATTTATGTGGCTGATTTTTCAAATTTTGAATCCTCGATAGATCGCCAGAAAAATATGGTTGTCAATCGAGTAGTTGGTACTTCGGTTACGGACGCAGATGGAAACAAGGCTGATGCCAGCGATTCGGTGAAGGCTGTAATATATGCGGTTGCATCTGATATTAACCACGATATTATCGAAGCTAAAATCTTCAAGACAGGTGGTAAATATTTTGTTGCTGTACAGACAAATGTAAACTGGGTGTCCCCCTGTGACTTCTATAGGTTTGATGAAGAATCGGGCAGGCTCGTATCTCTTTACAGCCGGGATAATGCCGATGTGCAGCAAGTTTCGGCCTATGAGGAGTAAGGAATGGGATTCACATCAATCTTAGCAATAGTTGTCATTGCCCTGCTGGTCATCGCTGTCAAGATTATTATTGATGGCGTGAAGAGCAGAAACTGGAAAAAGGTTATAATCACGGGTGTTGTGACATGCGTATGCATGGCACTTATATGGTTCGGATTCATAAGTTTTATCACCTCAATGTAAGACTTTTGGATAAATGACTGAGAATGAGCATCTCTTCGGAGGTGCTTTTCTTTTGCGAATTTTTGGGAAGGAGGCTTAGCGCATGGCTGGCAGAATACAGGGCATTACTGTCGAGATCGGCGGCGATACCACAAAACTACAGACTGCCCTGAAAGGCGTAAATACTGAAATCAGAAACACCCAGAGCCAGCTGAAGGATGTCGATAAGCTTCTGAAACTCGATCCCGGCAACACAGAGCTTCTGGCGCAGAAGCACAGGCTCCTGGGGGATGCCGTCAAGGAAACGAAGGAAAAGCTGGAGACCTTAAAGACGGCAGCGGAACAGGCAGAGGAAGCACTGAAGAACGGCACGATTACGCAGGAGCAGTACGACGGTCTTCAGCGCGAGATTGCCGAGACAGAGGCAAAACTGAAATCTCTGGAAGAACAGGCTAATCAGTCTGTGACCGCTCTTCAGAGCATTGCCGCCAAGGGCGAGAAGCTGAAAACGGTCGGTGACAATATCACCAGTGTCGGTCAGCGTTTCCTTCCTGTGACAGGTGTCGTGGTTGGTCTCGGAACCGCTGCCGTAAAGGCGGCGGCCGACTTTGATTCCGCCATGAGCAAGGTTGCGGCGGTCTCCGGCGCGACAGGCTCTGACCTTGAAGATCTCCGGGATAAAGCCCGCGAGATGGGTGCCAAGACAAAGTTCTCCGCCACAGAAGCCGCCGAGGCCATGAATTACATGGCGATGGCTGGCTGGAAGACCGAGGATATGCTCTCCGGTATCGAGGGTGTTATGAATCTGGCGGCGGCTTCCGGAGAAGACCTCGCTACGACTTCTGATATCGTTACGGACGCGCTGACCGCTTTCGGACTGACTGCTGCGGATTCCGGTCATTTTGCGGATATCCTTGCGGCGGCAAGCTCGAATGCCAACACGAATGTTTCCATGATGGGCGAGACCTTCAAGTACTGTGCGCCTATCGCCGGAGCACTCGGTTTTTCCGCTGAGGACACGGCAGAAGCTATCGGCCTTATGGCGAACGCTGGTATCAAAGGCTCCCAGGCAGGTACTGCGCTTCGAACCATTATGAACAACCTTACCGGGGACATCCAGCTTTCCGGGCAGGCTCTGGGTGATGTAACGATACAGACCACCAATGCGGACGGTTCAATGAGAGACCTGTCCGATATCTTGGCTGACTGCAGGGGAGCCTTCTCCCAGCTGACAGAATCGGAGCAAGCACAGGCGGCAGAAGCACTGGTCGGCAAGAATGCCATGTCCGGTTTCCTTGCGCTGATGAATGCCGGGGAGGCTGATATCAACAAGCTGTCCTCCGCGATCAATAACTGCGACGGCACAGCGGCAAACATGGCAGAAACCATGCAGGACAACCTTGCCGGACAGCTGCAGATCCTGAAATCACAGCTTGAGGAGCTTGCAATCTCCATCGGAGAACTACTGATGCCGTCCATCCGTGCAATCGTAGGCTGGATTCAGAAAGTCGTGGACTGGCTGAATTCGCTGGACGAAGGAACGAAAAAGACCATCGTCACTATTGCACTTGTGGCAGCGGCTATCGGTCCGGTACTGATTGTGGTCGGAAAAGTTATATCTGCGGTCGGCACAATTATGACCATCGTACCGAAACTGGCCGCCGCGCTGAATGTGGTGAAGGGTGCTTTTGCCGCACTGAACACCACCATGCTGGCCAATCCGATATTCTTGATTATTGCTGCGATTGCGGCTCTGGTGGCCGCCTTCATATACCTTTGGAACAACTGCGAAGAGTTCAGGCAGTTCTGGATTGACCTCTGGGAGAATATTAAGGAAATCGCGGTTGCGGTCTGGAATGCGCTGAAGAACTTCTTCACCAAGGCGTGGGAGGCAATTAAGACCACAGCGGAGACTGTCTGGAACGCTATTAAAGAGTTCTTTACCGGGCTGTGGGAAGGAATCAAGGGAGTATTTACGACTGTGGTAAACGCCATCTCGACCTTCCTGTCCAACGCATGGAACGGGATCAAGAACACGGTCACTACAGTATGGAATGCGATATCCACGTTCTTCAGTAATATCTGGAACAAGATTAAATAGTACTTTCCCAACCAGTTAGACTATACCCTTATGAAGACGCTTCACCTACCAGTTGTGATGATACCGCCGATCACAGTCATTGCTGATCTGAGCTTGGGGTGCCGACAGTTACTTTCGGTTTGTTTTTGCTTCCCTTTGGACGACCGCGCTTCCGTTTTCCTTCTTGGAGAACGGTTTTCGATTTGGATTCTCTGGGCTTATTCTTACTGCCTTTTGGACGACCAGGTTTCTTCTTCTCTGGTTCGGGTGGTTTCGGGATCAACTCAAGTTTCTCCAGGATCTCCCTGTGAGATGGATTCAGGCGGATCAACTGCCACTCGGTTCCTTCTGTACGCGCCTTTTTTGCGCGGGCGAGAACGGACATGATCTTCTTGTATGTCCGGTCCTCCAGAAGCTGTACCCGGTCAAAAGCCTTGATCAGGCGGAACGTCAGGAGCGTTGACAGGAAGTCACAGAACTCGCTGCCGATTACGGAGTAATCATCCTGAACACGGGTTTCATCAAACTCGCATGCGGATTTGTAGAACCTCATGACTACTTCGATCTCCCAGCGTTTGTCATAGGCTTTATAGGCCGTTTCGGCAGGGAGATCAAGATTACACTCAAGCACGATCGTTCCGAATGTCTGCTGTTTTTCGCGGAGGACTTCAAGGCTGTATTTCTTATTCTTCTTCGCCCGGCGCAGCCAGTCGCGCTCCTCTTTGGACGCTTTATAACTGTCGCGGAAGGAGTAGAGCCATTTGTCAGTCCCGGTACACTTTTCCTTCCTGAAGGTGATGCCTTCATACCCGGGAAGAATGTCGGTAAAGTCCAGCATGTGGTGCCTGTTGATCAGCTTTGAGTTCCGCTTGACCGGATTGAGGTAATGCAGATCCGGATGCATTGCAAACTGCTCATGCGCTGCTGATTCCGGAAAGCCTTTATCACCGACGATGATGCCTTTCGTGATTCCATTCTCGGAGATGAATTCACCGTAAGCGGTGGCGTCAAGCATGTTTCCGGGAAAGCACTTGGAACACACCGGCTCCATTTCCTCAAGGTCAAAGGCATACAGGACAGATATATCCCGTGTCCCTTTTATCCTTGCCTTCCGGGAGAAATCAGAAAGGGAGTTGACCTTTGACGCATCCGATTTTAAGGTTCCGTCGACAAGGAGGTGATGGTCTATTGCAACAGCATCTGCACGGTTCTTCATAAGCTTCACGATCCGTGATAATGCCTTGCCGAGATCATTCAGGAACGTGCATACAGTGTTCTTTGAAAGAGGGGTACCCGGATACAGTTCCGAAAGGAAACTCGTATCATAGGCTTCCTTCAACTCACAGTCTTTGATACCCGGATCGCAAACTCTAAGGATCGCGATGCAGTAGATCTTCATCGTATCCGCCTGGTTGTAGACAGACATCAATTCATGCTTGATGCCGGAAAACTGGTGATCACACAGAACAATACCTGCCCAGTCCTTGAGATCAATCGGAGCAGATGCGACGCTTACAGCCGCCTCCTTTTCGTTCGGGACATACATGCCATTTATGATGTGTCCGATCGTGGGGCCGTTGACCGGAAGGTGGCGTCCGTTATCGTTCCGGCACCCAATGCGCTGGCGTACGGCATACAGGCTTTTATCCTTGCCATACGCGATGATGACTGTGTTTTTCGGTCTGGCAACAGCCAGGATATCTTGTGGTATCGGCATATGCGTCACCTCCATATATAGTCTAATTATAACAAAAATTGGACTATATGAAAGAAGTTACTGCAATAGAATGTCGACATTTTTCAACGAATAAATGGGGCAGAACAGCGTATACCGCGCAATATCGGAAAGTCAAAGCCAATGATTCTGCCTTGCAACTACTTACGAGGTGAGATTTATAGGTTTTGTATAGTCTCATCCATTGGGAAAGTTGTAGTTAAACATAGAGGACGCCTTTCGTGATTTGGTTTAGTTTGGTCGCTAAATACTTTATCACATCAAATGGTCGTTCTCTATTTTATTGTCTGAGCTATCCTATCCTACAAAAACTTTACGCTGGCCACAAAAGCCCCCTCTTCGCAGGCGGCAGCCAGCGTAAGCTTAGCCGGTCCCTTTCGGATAAGAATTTCCCTTCTCCAAAAAAGAACAGGAAATCCCGCTCACAAAGCTGAGATTTCCTGTTCCATAATAGTATCTTCTCCAACATAAAGCCTGTATATTTCCATGCGGATCGCTGCGGCAGCCATACGCAAATCGGTTCCGGTAATAAATCCGGCTTCTTCGCCGAGCAGAAAGGCCGCAGTCTCTGCTGTCTCATCACTCATCATGCTCCGCTGCGGGGGCATCAATCCTCCTATGCCCTCTCTATCGGCCGCAGATTCATTATGGAAAGGTGGTGTAAACATTCACCCTTCGCTTCTCCCCTAGCTTTCCCCTCCCCATATCACAGCTCCATTACCGGAACCTTCAAAAAGCATCACGGCTCAATCACGGCTCATTTTCTCCATCCGGTTCCGCTTCTCCCATAGGTCTGGGCTTTTGCTTTTTTTGCAGAGCCGGGTCCATAAACCGGACGGGGCGCTTCCCCGGTCCCCGCTTCCGGTCTGCGGAATCGCCGCCCCTGTGAACCTGCAAAAAGATGTGCTCGATATTTTCCCGAACCTGCTGGCAGATCAATTCCTTCATATTCATGAAATAATCATGAAAGGAACTGGACTCCGGAGAGAAATTCCCAAAAAGGAGTGCATCCGGAGAAACTGACAGAGCATTGCAGATTTCCAGGAGACATTCCAGACTGCATCCAATTCCTCCGCCCTCTAAGCGGGAGATGGTATTGGTCGTCGAAGAGATCCTTGCGGCGAGATCCCGCTGCCGAAGATGCTCCCTCCTCCTGTATTTCCGAATCTGAGATCCGATCTTTTCCCAGTCAATCCTGTGAAGTCTCGCGCTTCCCCGACGGGGAGCATCATGTTGTTCCAATCTTTTCATGCTGTTCCTCCCTTCATAAAATTGCCTGTTTCTTCTATAATACACTCCTTGTCAAGATCTTTTCGACGACTTATTCGAACAGCTGTTGAATAACGCACAAGATTTTGGGGTATGGGAAGAAATTGTAATAAAAAGTAAGTAAATCGTTATAAATCCAACAGTCAGAAAAGGCTTCTCATCCGGTGGTATTCCTTGACGGGGGGGTGCGGACATTTTTTTAGACAGCCACCCCCAACTCCTTTCTATACTGAAGAGGACTGAGTCCTCCGAGTGTTGATTTGATTCGATCTGTGCAGTACCAGCGAATATAACTGTCGATCTCATATTTTAACTCAGCAATCGAACAGCCCTCCCAACTGCGGTTATAGAACATCTCGTTTTTTAGATGTCCGAAGAAGCCTTCACAGGCAGCGTTGTCTGGTGAACAGCCTTTTCTCGACATAGATCTTGTGAGTCCTGCGTCATTAACTATTTTGTTCTGGTCAAGCGTTTTTGTAACACTTATGGCTTAAATTTCATGAAGTTCCTGACGGGAAGCACTCCCATCCCACTGCGTCAAGGACAAGCGTCCGGATAGCCGTGCCTGCGGCATCCTTGACGCAGTGGGATGCTCGCACAGGTGTGCAGCCAAGAAGCTGCAGGGCAACTTCTGCAGAATAGGCAGCTGCCTCATATTTTACGCGATATACCGGGCCTCGAATGGTGTTTTATATTCGTTGTATGAATGCGGACGGGCATGGTTATATGTGACATAAACGTATTCCTCAATACTTCTATACAGCTCGTCCTC
>NZ_KI273081.1:0-1705 GCF_000469565.1 Oribacterium sp. oral taxon 078 str. F0263
GACATTGACTTTTAAGCCGCTAAATTCTCGTTTAAGTGCGATTAACTCTCACCAACGGCGAGAGTAAAGCCAACGGAACTGCCGTTGATGTCGTTCTCTGGAAATACCAATAGAAGGAGAAACGACATGAAACAGGAACTGATGACAGAGGTAATGCAGCAGATGTTGCCCTACCTCGACAATGCTCAACTGAAACAGTTGAGACAGGTGATGGAGCAAACGCTCTTTCATTACGAAGTGACCGGCGCAGAGGTTAAGTCGGAGGCGGACGATAGCAATGACCTTATAGCAATGTTTATAGCCGCCAAGCGGATCGAGGGATGCTCGGAAAAGACGCTGAAGTATTATCAGACCACGATTGACGCGATGGTCGCATCTCTTGCCAAGAATGTCCGACATATTCTTACGGAGGATTTACGGACATACCTCACCGAGTATCAGAGCAGGAACCAGTCGAGCCGGGTAACGATTGACAACATCCGCCGTATCCTGTCCAGCTTCTTTTCGTGGCTTGAGGATGAGGATTACATCGTAAAAAGCCCCGTCCGCCGTATTCATAAGGTGAAAACGGCAAGCAGCATCAAAGAGACCTATTCGGATGAGGACTTGGAGAAGATGCGTGATAACTGTGAGGAACTGCGCGACTTGGCGATGATTGATATGCTGGCATCAACAGGAATGCGTGTCGGCGAGATGGTTCTTCTGAACCGTGATGATATCGACTTTGCGGAACGGGAATGCGTGGTGTTCGGCAAAGGCGACAAGGAACGGATCGTATACTTTGATGCCAGAGCCAAGCTGCATATGCAGGAGTATCTCGACAGCCGGACGGATGAGAATCCCGCTCTGTTCGTAACATTGAGGGTTCCGCATGAACGGATACAGATTGGCGGCATCGAGCATAGGCTCCGTGAAATGGGCAAGCGGCTGAACATTCCGAAGGTGCATCCGCATAAGTTTCGGCGGACGCTGGCGACAATGGCTATTGATAAAGGAATGCCGATTGAGCAGCTTCAGCGGCTTCTTGGGCATCAACGGATAGATACGACCTTGCAGTACGCAATGGTCAAACAGAGCAATGTGAAAACGGCTCATAGGAAATATATAGGTTAACGATATTTATGGAGGAATGGCCGATGGAAATATGGAACGAAGGAAAAATAAAGGATTTTGTTGATGTGAAAGGCGGCAAACGACTTCCCAAAGGGAAAAAGCTTGCTGGTTTTCCGACTGCACATCCCTACATACGAATTCGTGATATCGACAAATCTAAAGTTCTTCAGTTGACCGCAGACTATGAGTATGTCGATGACGAAACGCAGAAAGAAATCTCGCGCTATATCGTTTCCAAGGGAGACATACTTATTAGCGTAGTAGGTACTATAGGCCTTGTGGGAATCGTAGGTGATACACTCGATGGTGCAAACCAAACTGAGAACTGCGATAAGCTGACGAATTTTAGGAACATAGACAGAGACTTTCTGTATTATTATTTGGTGTCCCATCTTGGGCAGGGAGAAATTGCTAAAGGAACAGTTGGAGCGGTTCAGCCCAAGTTACCTTTGAAGAACATACAGGATTTTACAGTTCGATTCCCGTCGCTGCAAACACAGGAAAAAATAGCATCTGTGCTGACGGCGCTGGACGATAAAATTGAAAAGAATACGGAGGTAAACGAGAATTTAGCGGCTTAAAAGTCAATGTC
>NZ_KI273082.1:0-12980 GCF_000469565.1 Oribacterium sp. oral taxon 078 str. F0263
TCCGAGTCTGCCTGATGGCAGACTTCTGCGCTTTCTTCACGGAGGAGGGAGCAAAGTCCCTGTCTCGCTCTCTCCGAGAGGATCCGAAGGCTGTAGTTTTTCTCTCCCAGGACATAAACCGGGCGGCGGCGGACGCGGAGACGCTCCGTCCTTACAAAGACATTCAGAAGACGCTCCGCGAGAAAGCCGAAGACTCTCCCCTCCCGCTCGCTTCGTCCCGAGAGGTCGATCCGCCGTTCCAGTTCAAAGAGGAGCGGAAAGAGCCAGCCGCAGTAGCGCTCAAGAAGAGCTCTCGGCATGACAGCCATGTTGTAATAGGAGGCGGAATACCCTCCCATCAGCTCCCGGTAGGCCGAGTAATCATCCGGAAGGCGCTCCTCGATCAGGCTCTCCAGCGCCTCCAGATCCTTCTCTCTCCCCCCTGTCCGAAGATAGAGCTCCCGCACCGTGGTCCGAAGGCCCGTGATCGGCTCCGGAAGGATGATGTCATGTCTCCGAAGATCCCGCTCCGCCTCCGAAATCGTCAGATAGCGCCGGGGGGACAGCCCCTTCATGAAATATCTCCGGTAGTGGCAGAGGCCGACGAAATCCGAGCGGTCATTCTTCCAGATCCAGTAGAGCGCGGTGAGCTCGTTGAAGTTCGGATTCTTCCTTGAGATCTCCTCCCCGCTGTCATCCCGGAGGGAACCAGGGATCGAAAAGTCCTTCGCCCCGACGAGGATCGGCACATAGCCCGGAAGCGCGGGGAGCTCTGAGAGCTTATGGCACACGATGTAGAATTTCGTCATAGCTCAGACGAAGCCTCCTCTTAAAAAGCATGAGGAAGGAAAATAATCTGCTCCTCCCCGTGATGCGGCAGTAAAGCTGAAAGTCCCTCCGATAAATCCGGTATCTTCTCTCCGCTCTCTCCCTCCCGGGAAAGGAGGCACCGGAAAAATCCTGCCGGATCTCCCCCGGAAGGATCCAAAAGCGGTCGAGTCCCTTCTCCCGAAGCCGGTCCATAAGCCAGTAGTCCAGCATATCGAGAAAGATCCTCTCCTCGAAGCCCCCGAGCTCCCTAAGAAGGCTTCGGCAGATGCAGAGCCCGCTGTTGATGCAGTAGAGCCCCCGGTAATGCCCCGGCGCTCTCACGAAGTCCCCTGCCCTCTCAAAAAGCCGATAGGACTTCTTCGGGGAAAGGGGGCCGCGCAGGGAGCGGACCATCCCCGCGCGGAGCTCCGGGAATCTCTCCCCTCCCGAAGCTTTCTCCGCTTCTCTTCCCTCAAGGCAGCTCTCCCGGACATTCCTCAGATATTCCATTGAGAAAAGACTGTCGTCATCCGATAGAAATATCCAATAATCCCCCTCCGCATTCTCCCCTTTTTCAAAAGGAGCCCCGCCGGAAGATGCCCTGTCCTTTTCTCTTTGGTCAAGCTCCAGGAGGCAGCGGTTGTAGGCCGCGGAGAGCCCGAGATTCCTCCCCGCTGAGAGATAGGATATTCCACATCTCTTGGCCTCCTCCCGGTTTTTCGTTAAGAGCGCGGCGTCCTCGGAATTATCAAAAATCAGGATCTCCGTCTCCGGATACTCTCCGCAGAGCCTGATAAACTGCGGGAGGGAACGAAGCGCCCGGAGCTTTTTTTGATAAAGCACAGAAATAAGATAAAAGCTCTCCATCCTTCCCCCCGCTTAAAAGATCCGAAGCAGCACCGCAAGGCGAAAGAGAAAATTCCTCTTTCGGTAGGCGGTCCGGATCCTCCTGTCGAAGAAAAGCCGGAGCGAAGCGCCGGGACTCCTCCGATAGAAGGCGGCCTCCTCCGAGAGCTCCCTCTTGAGCGGACTCATATCGCGGGAAAAGGCGCGGAGGAGCTCCCCCGCCATCTCACTGTGAATCCGGTCGGGATGGAGCAGGGAATGGAGATAGCGCTTAAGCACCGCTCCCCCGGAGCTCTGGCAGCCCACCGCGTTGTTCCCATGCTGCCGGTAGAGAATCGGCGTATCTTCATCAAAGATAAGCCTCCCTCCGATCGCAAGACAGCCCTTGTGGATCCACTCATCATGCATCGTGATCTTCTCCGTATCCGGCTCCGAGCGGTTGATCTTAAGAAGAAGCGCCCGTGTAAAGAGCATCGTGCAGCCCGTAGAATTGCTCTTTATGAGGGCCGATGCAAAATCAAGCATCCTCTCCCTCGCGTCCCTCCGAAGCGGCAGGGGACAAAGCTCCGCATCCACCAGGCGGGGAAGCCCATAATAGAGCGCGGCCTCCTCCCTTCCCGTCTCAAAAAGGAGGGAGAGAGCCCTCGAGACCTTATCCGGGAGCCAGACATCATCCTGATCGCAGAGCGCATAATAAGTACGTGCCTCCGCTCTCTCCTCCCCCCAATCATAGTGCTCCGCCCTCTTCATGAGAGAGAGAAAGCTCCCGGCCGGACCCAGATTTCTCTCCCCTCGGTAAAAAGAAAGTCTCCCCTCTTTCTCATATTCCCGAAGTATCGCTGTCGTGCCGTCCGAAGAGCCATCGTCCCGCACAAGGATGCGAAGCTCTGTCCCCTCGGGGAGCTCCTGGGAAAAGAGACTCGCAAGCTGCTCCCTGAGATAACGCTCTCCGTTATAGGTCGACAGCAGGACCAGCACCCGCTCCATTATGACTCCATCCTCCTCTTTCCTCGTCCGACGCTTCCCCTGCCCGCAGAAAGACCAATAAACCAGTGCGCATAGCTGCAGGCCGCCGCTCTTAGCTCAGCTCTTCCCCCGCCCGCGGAAAGAAGAATACGCCATCACGCATAGCTGCAGGCTGCCGATTTCCGCCCGGCTCTTCCCCTGTTCATGGAAAGACGGATATCCCCGGCGTGAAGGCCGCAGGCCGCCTGCCCCTGCCGAGCCTTGCTCCCCGCCCACAGAGAGCTTCCGGCAGAAAGAAGCGTTCGGAAGCGGTCCTCCCGGCGGCAGAACCGTTCATCCCTTTCCGTTTCCTCTCTTCAGAAGATAGCGCCAGAGCTTCCCGAAGGCCTTCAGAGAGCGCACGAGGTCCGCCGGGTCCTTTAGCCCCATCCACAGGCGGTGCAGGATGTAGCGCGGTCTCAGATAGTAGCGCCTTCTCGCCCTGTCACAGAAGTTCACCATTTCCTCGGCACTCAGCTCCGGGAGATCCAGCACGGTATTGTGTGTGCCGTCCCGCTTGCAGTAATCCTCATAGCTCGATGCCCTGAGCCAGCCGTTTTTCTTCGCAAGCCGATAGACCTCTGTCCCCGGATAAGGGATCAAAGGAAAGAACTGCGCCGTATCCGTATTCAGACGGAGCGCAAGGCGAAGGGTCTCCTCTATCGTCTCCCGATTTTCCCCGGGATTTCCCACCATATAGCAGGCGTGAACCAAGAGCCCTGCCTTTCTGCTGTCCTCGATGTAGCGCTGCACCTGGCTGAGTGTCGTCCCCTTCTTGATGGCATCCAAAATCCCCTGGTTTCCACTCTCGATCCCGGGGATCAGCAGACGGCAGCCCGCTTTTTTCATGAGCTTCATGGTATCAAGGTCCAGGGTATTGACTCTCGCATTGCAAAGCCAGCGGAAGCGCTTCTGAAGCCCCCGCTCGATGAGGAGTCTGCAAATCGCTTCCACCCTTCTCCTGTCGATCGTAAAGGTGTCGTCCTCCAGTACAATTTCCCGCACATCCGGGAAATTTTCCGCAATATAGGAGAACTCCGAGACGACATTCTCCGGAGAGCGGAGGCGGTAGCGGTGCCCGTGCATGGTCTGCGGATAGACGCAGAAGGTGCAGTGACAGGGGCAGCCCCGCCCCGTGAAGATCTGAATCTCCGGATACTCCGCGGCCGGGAAGAAATAATCCCGGTAGTTTAAGCGCCGTCGGATAAACTCCGCGGCCATCGGGATCTCATCCAGCTTCTCGATATAGGGGGCGTCCGGATTGTGATGGATCAGCCCTGCCCCGTCCCGGAAGCTTATCCCCAAAATCCCGGAAAGCCCTGAGAGCGCCTCCGCCCGGGAGGCGCTCCCCTCGATAAGAGAGGCGAGTCGGCTGATCGTAAAGTCGTACTCCCTTCTCGCGATGAGATCAATCCCGGGGCCAAGCCGAAGTGTCTCCTCCGGCACAGCCGTCGGATGCGTCCCCACAAGGGCGATAAAGGCCTCCGGATAGCGGGCCTTCAGTGCCTCTCCGAAGGCGATGTCCCGGTAGATGGAGGGCGTGCTGGTATCCAGCACAAAGAGGCGGCAGCCCTCCGCCCTCTCCCGGATGAGAGAGAGGGACTCCGCCTCGTTGAGAGGCTTCGCGGGCGCATCCAGAAATTCTACGCTGTGCCCCTGCTTTTCCGCCCAGACCGCCGCATAGATCAGCCAGAGCGGGTAATAGAGCGCACCGCTCTTCGTCACGGCAGGACTCCTCGACTCCCTGGAAAACTTTCCGTATTCCGCCCGAAAGGGCGGATTGATAAAATAGATCTTCATTCCTGCCTGTCCTCTGTCCGGACTCCCTCTGCGCTCTCTCTCTGAAAAAGGATCTGGACCGTCTTAAGGAGAATCTCCATATCCATCATCAGACTTCCGTTCTGGATATACATAAGGTCCAGCTTCAGCTTGTCATAGGCCGTCGTATTGTACTTTCCGTAGACCTGGGCATAGCCCGTAAGTCCCGCCTTCACCTTCAGGCGATAGGAAAACTCCGGGATCTCCTCCTCATAGGCCGCCGCGATGTCCGGCCTCTCCGGCCGGGGCCCGACGAGGCTCATCTCCCCGAGGAGAATGTTCCATAGCTGGGGGAGTTCATCCAGGCGAAACGGCCGGATGAAGCGGCCGACAGCGGTAATCCTCTCATCATCCTTTTCGGCGAGGCGCGCCCTCCCGTCCCGCTCCGCATCCTCCCGCATGCTCCGAAACTTATAGATGTGAAAATGCCTGCCGTCCTTCGTGAGCCTCTCCTGCTGATAGATCACGGGCCCCCGGTCCTCGAAGCGGATGAAAAGCGCGATCAAAAACATGATGGGCGAGAAGAAAAGCAGCCCGAGCGCGGAGATCAGGATATCCGTCAGCCTCTTAAAGAATGCCCTCTCGATGGTGAGGCTTGAGTTTCTGCAAAGATAAAGAGGAGTATCGAAGAGATGCTGATTCTCCGCACTTCGGATCAGGATATCCGAAAGCTTCGGTGTGAGATAACAGCGGATTCCCCTGCGGTAGCATTGCTTTAGAATATAATTTCTCTCCCGGGAGGGGATATCATAGATGAGGACACAGCTGTACTGCTCCATCTCCCGCAGCACGGCCTCCATCCCTTCCCTCAGGCTGATTTCCGCTGCCAGGCTGATCCGGTCCCCCCGGCTTTTCAGCTTATCGAGGAGGTATCGGTCCGGCTTCTCCTCATAGATCAGAAGAACCCGGTGCGGGGGATAGGCCATCCGGTAGAGCCTCGTGCAGACGATGGACCAGACCAGGGAGATCAGCATCTCCAGCACGAAAAGGCAGGAGAGGGGAAGGACGGAGACCATCTTCTTGGTCAGCGCCACGATCTCGATATAGCTAAGCACATTCGCGATCAGAAGCCCCAGCGCATGGGAGGAAATCAGGTTCACAATCCTGTGATAGCCCGCCTTCCATCCGCCGTAGATCCCGATAAAAGCAAAGAGGAAGATCAGATAGAGGGAGAGCACCAGCCAGTGTCCCCTCCGAAAAAAGACAGTCTCCATCAGGGGACTGTAGTAATGCATCCAGACATAGCGAAAGAGCCTTCCATCCAAAAAAAGGAGAACAGCACAGAAGGCCGCACGGATCACCTTTTGATACTGTTCTCTCTCTCTCATCTAAGCTCCTGTCCTCCGGGCGGACAGCTGCCGCCCCGCTTCCCTTCCTTCACTTCACCGCACCGTATCATCATATCGAATGGGAAAGCTCTTGTCAAATCAAGGGAGCAAGGCTTTCATCGCGGAGCAGGGAACAGGAGCCCCGCCCCGTCCAAAGGCAAAGCGAAAAACGGGAGCTTAGTTTGAGGGCGAAAAAGGAAAGCTCTCCCCTGCCTTCACCTCAATCTCGCGATCCGCGCTCCCGCTTTGACGGATCACGATGCGGACGCCGTATTTCTCAAATACGCCGCCGAAGTTCTCGTTATCCGGCTCACTGTAGCGAAAATCCTGCGTTCTCGCCGCATTTCCCACTGCCTTCATCAGCTCCGACAGAAAGAGATCCAGAGCCTCCTCCGAGACATTCTCCATGATCTCGATCCGGATGAGAAACTCCTTCTTCTCATTGTCCCCGCTGAGATCCAGATCCTTCACGAAATCGTAGCCGTCATCATTCAGAGCATCCACCACATCGCTGTGAATCTGATCGAAGTCGAGGCGAATCTCCTTCGACTCCGGAGCCGTCGTCAGGGCGGGAGACTCCAGCTTCGTCTGATAGGTCGGTTTGCACGCCGAAAGAGACAGGGCCCCCGCAAGAACGCAGAACCCTGCCAAACGAATTCCTCTGACTCTCATACCATAAAATCCTCCGGCGGACAGCCCCGAGTCCATCTCAGGCCCTCGCCGTCCGCACGCAAAGAGCGCCGGGTGTAAACCCGGCGCCCCGAGAAGTAATTCCGCAGAATCCGAAATTACTCCGTGTAGACCTTCTTGCCGTTCGGAAGCGTGATCTCATTCTCGTGATCCTTGCTCTTGCTGTTGTAGGTCTTCTTGTCGCCAGCGTAAAGGATGACGCCGTCCTTATCGGTCAGATAGTAGACATCGTTGCTGTCCTTCACATTGGTCTTCTTCTCCTGCACAGCACCGGCAGCGTTCACGAGGACATGGTTGCCATCCGCGATGTTCGCAGTGCCATAGTACTCGACGTTCCTTCCGACGAGCTTCTTGCGGTTAGCGCTGTCTACCTGGACGCCGGCGAGGTTGGACTCCTCGTTGTCAGCCTTCAGGACCACACCGTAAGCAACATACTTCTTGATCTTGGAGACATAGTTGTTCTCCGCCTCACCGTTGGTCTTGAAGTACATCTGATAGCTATCGTCGTCGAACTCGACGTTCTGGTAGCCGGACTTCCTGGAGCCGTCCTTCTTCTCGTCGCTGGAGAAGTAGTAGAGCTTCTGATCCGCGCCAAGGCTGGCAGCCTGGTCAAGGTAAGCATCCTTGGAGAGATCAAGCCACTTGTCCTTGCCATTGTATCTGTTGGTGTAGTGTCCGTCGACAACGCCGACAATGCCGGAGAGCATACGGCCCTTCTCGTCGAAGGCATAGCTCTTGCCCTTGATCTTCCGGATGCCGTCCTTGAAGATCTTGCCGTTGCCCTGCGCCCACCACCAGCTGTAGGAGTCGTCGTCGTAGTCGTCCTTGTCGTAGTCCTCGCTCGGAACAGCCCAGACCCACTGATTCTTTCTGGCAGCTCCGTCCGCGTTGGTGTAGACAATGCTGTCCGTCGCGTTCGCCGGAGTATCGAAGCCGTCCGCGCCGTTCTTGGTAGCGGTGGACCAATCCTCGATCATACGGCCATACTTATCGAAGTAGAAGGTGTAGCCGTTGATATTCTTCTTCTTGTTGCTCTGCTTCTTTCCGTTGTTGTCGAAGTAGAACCAGAAGGTATCGCTGCCGTCGCCGTCGCCGCTTCTCACGGAGTCGGTGTTGACCGTCAGCTGAACCCAGCCGTTCTGAGCGGAGCCATCGTTCCAGCCGCCGAAGTAGTAGTCAGCATCAACCCAGGCATCGTCGCCGGTCTTGATGGTGTTGCTGTCCTTGTCGATCCAGCCGTAAAGCATCTTGCCGTCCTGATCGAAGGCATACTTCTTGCCGTTGATGGTCTTGAGATCGGAGACAGTCACCTGCTCGTTGTGATCTCTGTAGGCCTTTCCGTCAGAGCCGAAGTAGAACCATCTGTACTCCGCGCTGCTGTCGTCGTCGGTTGCAAGAGCAACCCACTGATTGCTGACCATCGCGCCGTCCGCGTTGACATAATAGTAGTCATCGCCGTCCTGGATCAGCTTATCGGTAGCCATGCTTCCGTCGGAATCGAGATAGAACCAGTAATCTCCGGACTTTCTCCATGCATCGGTAACAGCGCTGCCGTTGTTATCGAGATACTGCCAAGCTCCGGTGGAGTTGTCCCAGCCAGCTGCGAAGGTCACAGCGGAGGCACCAAGAGCGAGTAAAGCGGTTGCAGAAAGAGCTGCAACGATTTTCGTCTGCTTTCTCATAATAAATGCACTCTCCTTTTTGATTGATGGATTCAATATCCAAAGTTACGGGACTATTATACCTTCCGAGCTTAAATTATTCAAGTCCTTTTCTTAAATAACGCTTAGCTGCGGTAAATGTATGAATTAAGAGATATAATGCCCGCTGCCTTCCTTATACTACCTCATAAATCCCTCAAAGTACATAACAAAGATTCAACGAATTATTACAAAAAGCTGAACCTAAGAATTAAGGAATCCATAAGGATTGTTCGTATTATATCGACTCTCCGGAAAATGTCAAGTCCTTTTTTGATTCCCGGGGCTCTCCAGGCGGCGGATCAGGACGCTTCCCGGAGTCCGCGCGCGGCGGAAAGCCCGGTGAAGAGGATGACGAGAACCAGCGGCAGGACGATCGGCACCGCGATGTTGACGCTCGCCTGCACGAGGTAGACGAGGAAGGAGAAGCCGACGGCGGCGCACCAGTCCGATGGGAAGGATCTGTCCTCCAGCTTCTTCCCGAGCTCTCCGAAGAGGATGCGGAGCGAGCGGACGCAGAATATGAGATAAAAGACAAGCCCGAGGATCCCGATCGTGACGAGATAGTTCAGATATTCGTTGTGCGCCGCGTCGAAGACGCCGTACTCCGCCTCCACCATCTGCTGGAAGAAATTGTCCATCGTGACTGCATAATAGCTCTCCGGCCCCATCCCGATGAGCTTTTGAAGAAGGTCCATCTTCTTGATGAAATACTGCATCCCGAACTTCCAGTTCATCCCTCTTCCGGTTCCCCAGGTGTCGCTGAGTACCAGGACATTCCGGTACGGCTCCAGCACGCCGAGCGGTCTCCCGCTGTTTGCGATATAGAGGAGGATCATAAAGGAGAGGATGGAGAGAAGGAGTAGGATGCCCCAGATCCGAACGAGAAGCCTTCCGCCCGGAAGCGCCTGCTTAAAGCAGGCGAGGTATTCCTTCTCCCCCATGCTCCCTCCCGTTTTCCGGATTCCCTGCCTGAGGAAAAGGTAGTACATGAGACCGATGAGAAAGAGAAGAAGGAAAATGGCGATCGGGAGCATCTTGCTGTCCAGCGCGATGCGGAGCAAAATTCCATTCTCATAGATATTTCCGATATGAGGGATCGTCTCGCTCCTTGTGAGAAAGCCCAGCATCCACATACAGGAGAGGAAAACGAGGATCGACTCCCAGTAGCGGAGGAAGCTCCCCTTCCACCTCCAGGCGTAGAGGGGGAGGAGGGCAAAAAGCACCGCGAAGGAAAGGGCCACGTTGTCGGACTTTCCCATGAAGCAGGCCATATAGGAGATCAGCATGCCCGCGAAATAAAAAAGGCGGAGCCAGTTCTTCTCCTCCCTCAGGTGAAGAACCGTGAAGAGAGCCATATAGACCGCGGTCAGGCTGGTGTAGCTGTTGATATTCCCCACGCTCGAGGCGAAGGTCTCCCAGTAGACCGGAGCCACGCCGTCGAAAAAGTGGAAGAGATTCATCTTGAAAAAGTCCGTAATCCCCCAGAGGCAGACGAGTATCCCCGTGAAAAGTCCCAGGAGGATATGCCAGAGCTTGGCCCGGTAGATCCGGCTCAGCATGAAATAGGCGAGAAAGATCATAAACCACGTGAGAAAGCCCATGCATCTCCCGCCTCCGCTTTTCCCCTCCTGGGCGCCCCAGATGCCCCAGAAGGTCTCATAGAGATAGCCGGAGCGGAGCATGGAGACCAGGTAAACCACGATCAGAAGGAGCATGGGGAGGTCTGTCGAAAGAGGCTTTTTTACGATGCCGGTCTCCCGAAGCGCTTTTTCCAGGTCCTCAAAAAAGAGCCTGCATGCCGGGAAAAAGGCGCTTATTCTTTCTCTCAAACCGTGCGGCCCGGGAGAGGGTTTTTTCTCCTCCTTCTTCGCTCCCCTTTTCGCTGCGCGGCGGCGATATAGGAAATCCCCCTCAAAGAAGAAGCGATATAAAAAAACGAGAAGGAGGAAGACAGCCGCCCCGCCTGTCAAGATACAAAAGGCCTTAAAGCGGTCCTTGAGAATATCCCGGTAGCCCCTGAGAGTGAAGAGCGGAAAAAAACACAGCATCAAAAGGACATAGGCGTCCATGATCCGCTCTGCATATCGGTCTTTTGTATTCATCGATGAGCCTGCCTTTCTCTTCGCGCATACATGTATTTGCACCGGCAGAGGAAAACGCCGGTGCAAAATTCAATCTCTTTCCTGCTGATTTATTCTCGGTGGAATCCGACTTTCTCTAGTTTCCCGAATCCCCGCCGGGGCCCGGCTCCGGACTCACGGAGGCATCATTCCCCGGTTTTACGGGGCTGTCCGTCTGCACAGGGGAATCATCCTTCTTCGTGCTCTCCTGCGCCTTTGTGCTCTTGGTTTCCTTTCCGGGGGCGTCGTCCTGCTCCGTCGTCGTCTCACGGGACTTCTGGCCCTCGGAGGAACGGCTGCTCTCCTGCGTCCTGCCCTCGGTCTGGCTCGGGCCCGCATTTCCGTCCTGGGTGCTGCTCTCCGATCGGTTCTTGCCTGAGCCCTTGCTCTCCGTATCCTGTGAGGAACTGCTGCTCTTTGCGGAGCTCTCGGAAGAGCCGTTCTTCTCCGAGCTCTTGCCTCCGGAGTCCTTCGCAGCATCCGTCTTCCGGCTCTCTGACTCTCCGCTTCCCTTTCGGCTGCGGCTTCCGTTTTTATCGGTCTCGGAGGTGCTTTCCCCGCTGCTCCGGCTCTTTGTCTCCCCGCTGTCCTCCGTGCTCTGCTTTTTCTTACTCTTCCGGTAGACCTGCTCCGTCTCCTCCTCGTCCCTTCCGGCGCCGGATTTCCTGCGATCCTCCTTCGGCGTGCCGCCGCTCCGATAGGTTCCGCTGTCCTCCCCGATTCGCTTGCTGTAGGTCCAGACCGCATCGGAGGGATTATAATCGTTGTCTCCGAAGAGGAAAGAGTGAGCCCAGGTGACGTTAGAAGCGAGGCTCGTCGGTATGACACAGTCTCCCTTCTTCCCCATCATCTGCGTCTTTAAATCCTTCGGGAAGCCCTCGGAGCCGACGATATTGTAGCGGGAAATTCCCTTTGCCAGCTGCACGAGATCTCCGGCGTTGATATTGAAGGCGAGCTGCGGAAGGACGGTGTCGATAATGGAGGTCAATGTCACAAGATCCGCCTTTTTCGCCTTTTCCAGCACCTGGGAGATCACCTCTCTCTGTCTCCTCGTCCTGCTGAAGTCATCGTCCATATAACGGAGTCTGGCATAGGCCACGGCCTGCAGTCCGTCCAGATGCTGCTTCCCCGGTCCCTTGATGTACTCCGCCGCGGGATTATTGGTGATCTTTCCCTTCACGCCGGTCTCGGTAATATAGGCATTCATATAAAATGCCTCTTTTTCCGTGAGATCCACATCCACACCGCCGATCATGCTGATCGCGTCCGCGACAGCCTTCCAGTTAAAGGTCGCGTAATGCTCGATATTTAGGTCCAGGTTTTTATTCAGGGCGGCGACGGCCTGCTCCGGCCCGCCGTCCGCATAGGCTTCGTTGATCTTCGCGAAGCGGCTGCCCGCTCCGAGATTCAGGTAGGTATCCCGGTAAACGGAGAGAAGCTTCACATCTCCGGTCCCCATGTCGATGTTTACGACGATCTGCACATCCGCGTTCGCGCCCTTTCCGACGCTCCCGTCCCGGGAGTCCACGCCAAAGACCGCCACCGTCCAGTAGCCCTGCATCTGCTGCTGCTTCGTGACGTCAATATTGGTGTTCTTCACCTTCTCCGTATTGAACTCGACCTCCTGCACGCTGCTCAGGCGGTACTGCACCGCCCAGACGCAGAAGACCGCCCCAAGCGTCAGAATCTCAAGGACAGCGATTCCTATAATCCTCCGGATCAGCGCTTTTTTCTTTTTTTTCCGGCGGAGCCGCTCCGCCTCGATCTCCTCTTCCCCGCCGGAATGAATGCGGAGAACATCGATATGGTCCCTGCCGCTCCCCGGCTTCTTCCCGTTCTCCGGCTTTTTCTTGTTCTCCGCTTCCTCTCCGCTCTCCGCTTCCTTCTCTTTTCCGGACTTCTTCTCCGCATCGCTTCCGGAGGAGGCTGCTCCCTTCTCCGCGCACTTTCCGCTCTCTTCCGAGGCGGGAAGGGAATGGCTCTTCCGATAGCGCTTCTTCGGGTTCTGGGTCTTTTCCCCTTCTCCCTCTCCCTTTTCCGGCTCCGGCTTTTCCTCCCTTCGCTTCTCAGCGCTTCCCTGCCCGCTCAGAGAATCCGGAGAGGACTTTCCCGCCTCCCCGCTCTTTTCGGAAGTATTTTCGCCGGAAGATTTCTTTTCCGAAGCCTTTCCCTCTGAAGTGCTTTTCCCGGACGCATTCCCTGCGGAAGAATCCCGCCCGGCTCCCGTTTCTTCCGGTCCGGACCTTCCTGCCTCCTTGCTCTTCTTCTCCGAATCCTGCCGCTCCGGTTTCCCCCCGGACCCGGCCTTCTCAGAAGACGTCTTCTCCAGCTCCGTCTCTCGCTCCGTGTAGGGTCTTCTCGCACTCTTATTCTTCTCTAAGGCCATAGGTCCTCTCCATGTAGCTCTGCTTTACTGCTCTTTCTGTACTGCTTCTATTCCCATTCCAAGGGGGACGCTGTCCTTCCCCGCCGCGCTGTCATTTCCGCTAATCTGTGCAGCTTCCCCGGCGTCCGGCGATTTGCACGCACCGCCAGCTCCCTCATTCGCATTCCCGCGGCCCTTCGGCCCGCTCCTTGCTCATGCGGGGGTGTGTCTTAAAGTCTCGCTTCCTCTCTCATGCAAGCATGTCTCTTCGGCTTAAGCTTGCTATGATTCCGCATGGCTCCGCCGCTTCGCTGCT
>NZ_KI273083.1:0-1780 GCF_000469565.1 Oribacterium sp. oral taxon 078 str. F0263
TATCCTGGATTCTCGGATTAACATGACGAGGTTGGCAGCGCTGCTCCGAGTGCCTCATATATATCAGCCTGCTTGGTCATAAGCTCTCCAATCCTGAGCTTATGACCTTTATCCTCGAAGCACTCGAGTACATCGAGTCTGTCAAGCAGCTGCTGCATGCTGTAAGTTCTATACAGATTTGCTTCCTTCATCTTGTGATCAAGATGAGAAATGAGAATAAGCGCTACAAACTCGGTAAATATCTTACCATCGAGATTCTTCTCGGATTTTACCAGGAGCCGTCTTAGGTTCAGGCGTTCCTTGATATTGCCGAAGGCCTTCTCAACGATGTCCTTCATTCGATACAGATGGAGTGCCATAAAGGCATCCATCTTCTCGTTGGTGATAAGAGCAAAATATCCGAAATACCGGCGAGCCGCTTTGATCTCCTCTTCTTTGTGGCAGACTCGTCTGCCTCGTACCGGCGTATCTTTTACTTCAAAGAACTGCGCATAAGCTTTCTTATGCTCCTCAACGAGTTTGCCTTCCTGCAGTTCTGAGCAAAGCTTGGCGATCCGCTTATCGAAAGCCTGCTCGTCATCAGCACCTTTTTCGATGCTGTAGTAGTAATGGATGTAGATTCTGCGTTTATCCTTGACGATATCGCCTTTATAGGGTCTTTCCTGCGAGTAATCCCATTCCGCCGAGACGGGATATCCGTAAGTGGCAATCCCTTCGTCATAGTTGGTAAACATACGGATATCATCATATACTTCATCAAGATGCTTCTTGATGAACTTAAGAGAGAGCTTTACTCCTACGAGGAACTTCACATGCTCTCGGTAAAGGCCGTTGATGTTATCCTCCGAGTAGAATCCTCTGTCCATAACAAACTTGGTCCTGCCAAAACCCAGGAGATCCAGATCCTCAAGAAGATGCTTTACCGTCTTGGAATCCGGTATGTTCCCGGCGAGCTTACGATAATAAAAGGGCAGTCCCGACTTCTCTCCAAAGACCAGGAGGAGGTTGATCTGAGGGAGTTTATCATCCTCTTTATTCTTGCCCCACTGCACCTGATTTAAGGTCTCAGAGTAGCTTGAGATACTGGAACTGTCATATGCCCAGTATTCCTCTTCCACTCGACGCTTGGCCTGAAGCCGGAGGAACTGAGTCACCTGATCATCCGTGATCGAGGCAAAAAACTCGCTGCTTCTGGGGGAAGCGATATCTTGTCCATAAGGATGTTTATGGGTAAGATGCCACTTTTCAAACCGGTACAGAGGATTATTATCCTCAAGGATCAGGAAGAAGGCGATCGAGAGGAGCTTTTGATACGTATCCGGGAAGCACTGCTTCAAGTCATGAGTCAGACCTATCTCGTCGGCAAAGGATTCCAGAAGATATGTGGCTCCGTAAAACAGATGCTTCGATTCGGAGAATGGTTTGGGACCGGTCTTATTGGGTGACAGCTTTCCGGCTTTGGATTCCCCCTTTTTGGATCTGCCTCTGGTGGGGATGATCTCATCGGTCACGGGATCGACCTTACCGACACATATGCGCTTGGAACGGGATTGTTTCTTGTCCTTATCCCAATAATACTCTGTATCATAAGCATATGTGATGCCGGAACGCTTGTCGGTTTGTGTAACGATTGCCATAGGATCACCTCGTCATGTTTATGCAGTTATTATAAAACATGACGAGGAATATATCAAGTACAAAATGACAATTTGTTCAGTGTTTTCAAGGTTTTTCAGGAATCATAACAAGGTTTTCATCGTCATGTTTCCGAGAATGCAGG